>JANLUN010000264.1:0-21289 GCA_031363505.1 Planctomycetota bacterium
CGATCCCGCGCGACTTCTCCGCGCGTGTCGCGCGCCGCGCTTTCGCCGGCGACACCGGGGAGGGCTATGTCACCGCCGCGTCCAGCCGAACCGATGCGAACGCCGACGACGGAACGCTGCGGTTCGTGCTGCGGGTCACCGCGGTCGCGGCCGCGGTCCTGATCTTCCTGTCGCTCGCGCTGTCGCGGATCAACCTGCCGAGCGAGAGCCGGTTGATGGCCGACGATCATCCCGAGGTCAGCCTCGAGCGCGCGCTCGACGAGCTCGATCGAGTGGAGAAGGACGCGGCCGTATCGAGCACGCCGGTGAAGCAGCCGAGCAAGGAAGTCGCGCCGCAGTCGAGCCGCAAGCCGTGAGGAATCTGCGCTTCTGGGTGCTCGTCCTCGTGTTCACGAGCTTCGCGATCGGCCTCGCGTCGGGCGCGGGGGTCGCGGTGCTCCTGCAAAAACCGACGCCCGACGCCGGTCCTTTCGCGGACTATGAACGTCGGCTGGTGGAGAGATTTCATCTCCCGCCCGAGCGCGCGCGGCTCTTGCGCGTCGTCTTGGTGAGCTACAACCAGGAGATCGAAGAGATCAAGGACCGGCACATGGCCGATTACACGTCCGCGATGGAACCGGAGCTCATCAAGAAGGGACGCGAGTACCGAGACTTGATCTTGAACCGGGTGATCCCCCAAAGTCAGCGACCGGAACTCGAACAGATCGCGCTCGGCGTGATCCCGACCGACCCCCGGCACTAGTCCCCTATGGCACGATCCTGCGGATTGCGCGTCGGTCCCCGGCGCTTCGAACTCGTCGTCCTCGACGGGAGCCCGAAAAAGCACCGGATCGCCGCCTACATGACCGGCGAGCTGCCGCAAGGCGAGGATGCGTTCGCCGAAGCGGTCGCGGTGCTGAAGGAAGCGGCGAAAGCGAACAAGGTCCCGCGCGACAACATCGGCGTCGCGGTGGACACCGGCCTCGCGGCGTTCCGCACGCTCAAGATGCCGTTCGCCGAGCGCGCGAAGATCGAACAAGTGCTGAAGTTCGAGGTCGAGAACCTCCTGCCGCAATGGAACGTCGACGACGTGATCGTCGATTTCCAACTGCTCGAATCGACGCCGGAGGTGAGCGAGCTGCTGATCACCGCGGTTCCCAAGGCGGACCTGAAGCGGGTGATCAGCCTGTGCGAGAAGGCCGGCGTCGAACCGCAGGAGGTCGAGCTCGAGACGACCGCGATGGTCAACGCCGCGCTTGGCGCGAACGTGTGCACCGAGGACACGGCGCAGGTGCTCGTGCACTTCGGCGACGTGTCGACGTCGGTCGTCGTCGTCGACGGCGGTAGCGTGCGCGAGATGCGCGCCATCCACATCGGTGCACTGACGCACGAGCTCCCGCCGACTCCCGAAGAGGGCAGCGAGCCGGAAGCGGAAGCCGCGCCGCGCGAAGGCTTGGACGTCCTGGAGCCCACCGCTGATCCCGCCGAAGTCCAGCGACGCCTCGACCAAGCGATCCGGCGCATTCGCCGCGAGCTCGGACGAACGATTTCAGCCTCGCGTTGCGCGCACCCGATCGAGGCGATCCACGTGTGCGGCTTCGACCTGCCGGGCCTCGTGGGCAGCAAGATCCTCGACATCCCCGTCGTGCTGCTCGACGCGTTCGAGGAAGACAGTGGTCAACCGGCCGAGGGCTTTGGCGCGCTCGTCGTTCCGTACGGGGTGGCGCTCCGACAACTCGGAGGCGGAGTGCTGCGCCCGAGTCTGCGACGCGAGGAGCTCCGCTACACGGGTGCGCTCGAGCGCATCGAGCTACCGCTCGCGGTCGCGTGTCTCTTGCTCGTCACGCTGCTCGGTGTCTGGAACATCTTCTTGTTCAAGGAGACGTCGTTCCTCGACAACAAGATGCGCTACTGGCGCGACAGCACCGTGCAGAAGCTGATCGGGTCACCGAAGCAGGGTAAGCAGGGCACGCTCGCGTATCCGTCGAAGGACATCGAGGGATACCTTTCGCGCCTCGACACGGAAGCCGATCGCACTCAATTCGAGCAACTGCAGCGCGTCAAGCAGGTCCTCTCGAACGACGTGACGAAGCTCGAGAAGGATCTCGGACAGGACAAGGACATCACGCAACCGCAGTCGGCGCTGCGCGGCCTAGCGCTCGTGCTCGGCGTGCTGGAGAACCAAGGGGCGGATGCGGCCCGCCCGTCGCTGCGCAAGGTGGTGTCGTCGTATCAGCTCGGTCGCGCAGGCAAGCCCGACTCCGTGCGGGTGGCGTTCGACGTGAGCTTCTTCGCCGCCGATGCGGTCGCCGCGACCGAGTACTTCGAGCGCTTCACACGCGATCTCAAGCTCGAGCCGTGGTGCGTGGACGTCGAGGCCAAGGGGAACGACGCGCTCGAAAACGGGCAAGGGATCTACATCGCGGGCCTGGCGGTGATGGTCGACGTGACGAAGGCTCCGAAGACCGAGGTCGCGCAAGCGCAGTGAGGCACGGATGAAGAACTTCTTCAAAGGCATCAACCTCGCGCGTGGGATCATCCTCGTGACGGTGATCGGCTCGCTCGTGCTCGGCGCGCTCGGGTATGCGCAGTCGAGCAAGCTGGCCGACTTGCAGCAGGCCTACGACAAAGACCTCGAGCCGCTCGTCAAGACGATTCAAGACCTCGGCCGCAAGCACACGCAGCTTTCGAAGAGCATGCGCCAGGAAGGCCTCGCCGGTCAGAGCGATCCCAACTCGTACATCCGCAAGATCGCGACGAAGGACAAGGTCGACATCGGCGACGTGAAGCTCACCTCGAGCGAGGATGCGCGCACGCGCGGCATCGTCGACTTCAAGTACCGCATCCGGCCGTCAGACCGCGACCGGCAGTTCATGCGCTCGCGGATCGCGAACTTCCTATACAGCCTCGAGTCGGATTCACGGCGCGTGAAAGTGACGGACCTGACGATCGAGATCGCGCAGAAGAAGATCAAACCGCACGAGATCCCCGACGACATGTGGACCTTCGAGGCGGAAGTGACGTCGAGGCAGCGGGCGGAAGGGCCGTAGTTCGCACTCCCCAGCGGGGCCGTAGCTCGCAGTCCGCGGAGTAGCCGTACCTCCGATCCCCGGAAAACGCGCGGCACCCAATCCCCGCAAGGGGCGTGGTTCGCGATCCGGGGGACGCGATCGGGATCCCGTCTTCGAAGCGTGGGCCCTGATCGGCCCGATTCGCGGCCGCATGAAGCGGCAGCACGACCGGCGCCGCCGACACTTCTTGCCCATCCCGGCGCGGCGTTGACTCCGATTGCACGAAGCGGCGGCTAGAATGGCCGTCCTTCGATGGCGACTACGAAGTTTCCCTCGCCCCGCCAGATCGGGGTCTATCTCTCGGCGCTGCTGCTTGCCTTGTTCGCGGACCCGCGCCCGAGCACGTTCGCGATCGGGTGCGCCGTCGTGGCGGTCGCGTGGGTGCTGCGCCTGTGGGCGTTCGGTCACTTGGACAAGAACCAGCACATGGTCACGACCGGTCCCTACGCCCACACTCGGAATCCCGCCTACCTCGGCTCCTTCCTGGCGATGATCGGCGTCGCGCTCGCCGCGGGGAATGCCGAGACCGTCCGCGGGAATCGTCTGGGGCTTGGCGCTCGTGCTCGTCGTCGCGTTTTTCACGCTCTACCTGCCGCGCAAGTTCGAGCGCGAGTACGGCCGCCTGCGTCGTCTGTTCGGCGCGGACCTCGACCGCCACGCCGCCAACGTGCCCAATTTTTGGCCGCGGTTCGCACCTTGGCGCAGCGGCGATTCGCGCCGTTTCACGTGGCAACGCGTCACTGCCAACCATGAGTGGCCGTGGGGCGTGATCTTGACCGTGCTGCTCGCTGCGATCTGGTTCGCGCACGTGTGGTCGCCGGTCGACCAGGTGCTCGCTGGAAAATGAGCACGCTGTCCGTGCTCTCTCGCGGTGACCTGTCGCGCTTGCCGCGTCACCCGCTCGGCAAGCGGTCGCCCTTCAAGCCGTCGGTATGGCGCGTGGAGACCCCCGACGGGCCCATCGTGGTGAAGGACGCGCGGGATGTCGGCCTGTCGACGCGTTGGGTCGCGCGCTGGCTCGTGGCGCGCGAACGCAAGATCCTCGAGCGTCTCGGTCCGGTCGAGGGCGTGCCGCATCTCATCGCGAGCACCGATCCCGACTGCATCGCGCTCTCGCTCGTTCCCGGGCGGCCCCTCGACGAGTTCGTCTTTCGCGAGCGCCCGCGCGAGATCGTCGGGCAGCTCCTCGAGCTCACGCAAACGCTGCACGCGCACGGGGTCTTCCACCTCGACTTGCACCAGCGCAAGAACGTGCTCGTGGATGGCGAAGGCCGACTGCACCTCGTCGATTTCGGCGCGGCCGTCGCGCCCGGACGCGTACTGCGGTTCTTGTTCGGAGGCGTTCTGGACTACGCCGATCGGCAGGCGGCGTACAAGTACTTGGCGCGGTTCACCCCCGAGGAGCTCAGCAAAGCTGAAGCGCGCGCGGTCGTGCGCTACGGGAGATTGCGCTGGCTGTGGCCATTCGCTCCGCACAGCCGGCGCCCGCAGGCCTCGGCGCGCGCGCGCTTGCGCTAGCCGCTCAGACGGCGCCCACAAGCGTCTGCGCGCGCCTGCGCTAACCGCCTTCGTGTGACGTCAAGCTCGCCTTGACGTGCACGTCGAACGGTCCGATGGGAGCCGTGCCCTCGATCATGACGGGGAAGCCGCGCGCCCGATCGACCCACACGCTGATGTCGCCGTGCAGACCGAAGAGCGCCTCGAAGCGCGCGTTCGCCTGTTCGCCGGGTTTGTCTCCCGCCGCGAGCTGCGGACCGATCAAGACGCTCACGCAGTCGAACTCACCCGCGGGCGTGTCGATCTTGCGCCGGGCACCGCGCCTGAGAGTCACGTTCCAGAGCTTGTCGTGGTTGACGAGCCCTAGCGTGGTCGAGTCCGACGTGCCGCGCAGGAAGCTGCGCGCGTAGTAGAGTGCGCTCAGGATGTCGACGGCCTCCGGCGGCACGTCGCGGTACACGTACTCGCGCCACACGCGGTGTTCCGGAACGTCGCAGTCGTCGCAGTGGGAGTAGGAGCTCCACGGCATGATGCCCTTCGTGTAGTGCGCGCGGTCCTTGCAGCCCTTGCAGTGACGGTCCTTGCGGAACTCGAGCTTCCACGTCCCGTCGAACTCGCCGATGTGGAGCTCTCGCGCCGAGCTGCGTGAGCCGCGCAAGTTCTCGCGGTAGTCGATGCGCGGGTGTGTGCCCTCGTACCAGCGCACTCCGATCGAGTGGTTGACCTCGCGTCCGAGGTAAACGCCCTTCGCGAGACCGTCGATCGACGCGACCAGTCGAGGGCGCTCGACGAGCGACGCGGCGGCGTCCTCGGCGCCCGCCTTTTCCTCGAGCGCTTGCGTGCACAGGAGCCGCACGCTGCCCACATCGAGGCTGCGCACGGGCCCGACGGACACCTCGACCTTGAAGCGCAGGGTCTCGTCACGCGGCAACCACTTGCGCGGTTCGCTCAGCGAGGTCTTCGTTTCGCGCGCAGCGGCCGCTGCGTCGTTCGACTGCGCTCGCGACGGCACCGCGCCGACGGTCGCGAGCAGTGCGATGAGCAGCCCCGAGCGCACGAGCTCACGCGGCATCAGGCCGCGACGCAGCGGACTGCCAGGACTTCGGGTCGGCTCGACGTGTAACCCTTCGATCGAGCGGAGCGCGGGCGCTCGTTCGATGCCGCTGCCTGCGGCGGAGCGCGCCCGGTTCGATTGTCTGCCGACGAGTGTCACCACGCCGGAGCCTAGTGCAACTTCGGGTGCGGGTCGATGGGCAGAAAGTGCGAAGTTCGTATTTGCCGGCGGGATCGAACGACGGTCACGCCTTCCGCGCCGGCGCCTTCTTCTTCGCCGCGTACACCTGATGGTGCTCTTGCAGCGATCGCACCTTGTAGTCGCCACGGTGCATCGCGGACAGCGCGCTCACGACCGCCGAGATGCCGGCCTTCGTCGTGATGCACGTGATCCCCGCGCTCACGGCGGCCGAGCGGATCGCTGAATCGTCGACGCGCTGCTGTTTGCCGTACGGCGTGTTCAGGATCAGGTCGATCTCGCGGTTCTTGATCATGTCCACGATGTGCGGACGGCCTTCGTGGACCTTGTTCACTCGTTCGACCGCGATGCCGTGGGCTTTGAGCGCGCTCCACGTTCCGTCGGTCGCGAGCAGCTGGTAGCCGAGCGACGCGAGCGTCCGCGCCTCGGCGATGATCGCGCGCTTGTCTGCGTTCTTGACCGACACGAACACGCGGCCGGCCTTCGGCAGCTTCAGGCCCGCGGCTTGGTACGCCTTCACGAACGCGTGGCCGAGATCCACGTCGATGCCCATGACTTCGCCGGTCGAGCGCATCTCGGGTGACAACAGGATGTCGACGCCGGGGAACTTGCTGAACGGGAACACAGGCACTTTGACTGAATAGAAGGGCGGCACGACTTCCTCGGTGAAGCCGAGCTCCGCCAGCGTCTTCCCGCACATCACCTTCGTCGCGAGCTTCGCGAGCGGCACGCCGATCGCCTTGCTGACGAACGGCACGGTGCGCGACGCGCGCGGGTTCACTTCGAGGACGTACACCTTGTCGTCCTTGACCGCGAATTGGACGTTCATCAAGCCGATGACGTCGAGCTCCTTCGCGAGCGCCTTCGTCGCCGTGCGGATCTCGTTCACCACGGCGGTCGAGAGCGTGTGCGTCGGCAGCACGCACGTCGAGTCGCCGGAGTGGATGCCGGCTTCCTCGATGTGCTCCATCACGCCGCCGATCACGACGATGCGGCCGTCTGAGATCGCGTCGACGTCGACCTCGATCGCTTCCTCGAGGAACTTGTCGACGAGGATCGGTCGGTCGGGAGAGACCTGCACTGCGTTCTGCATGTACTGATCGAGGCCGGCGTCGTCGTACACGATTTCCATCGCGCGGCCGCCGAGCACATAGCTCGGGCGCACGAGCACCGGGTAACCGATGCGGCGCGCGATTGCGAAGGCGCCGCCGATGTCGCTCGCCATGCCGCTTTCGGGTTGATTGAGTCCGAGTTTCTTGATGCACGCGTTGAACAGCTCGCGGTCTTCGGCGCGATCGATCGATTCGACCGACGTGCCGATCAGCGGTGCGCCCGCGTTCTTCAAACCGGACGCGAGGTTCAGCGGTGTCTGCCCGCCGAACTGCACGATGATCCCCTCCGGCTCGATCGCGCGCACGATGCTCATCACGTCTTCGTGCGTCAGCGGCTCGAAGAAGAGATCGTCGGACGTGTCGTAGTCGGTGGAGACGGTCTCGGGGTTCGAGTTGACCATCACGGCCTCGAAGCCGATCTCCTGCACCGCGAACGCCGCGTGCACGCAGCAGTAGTCGAACTCGATGCCTTGGCCGATGCGGTTCGGTCCGCCGCCGAGGATCATGATCTTGCGGCCCTTCGAGACGCGCAGCTCGTTCTCGTCCTCCCACGTGGAGTAGTAGTACGGCGTCGCGGCTTCGAACTCGGCCGCGCACGTGTCGACGAGCTTGTACGTCGGGTGGAGGCCGAACTCCTTGCGCAGCGCGGTGACGTCGCCCTCGGTCGAGCCGACCGCGAGCGCGATCTGCTTGTCGCTGTAGCCGAGGCGCTTCGTCTGGAGCAAGAGCTCCTTCGTGAGCAGCGCGCCGCTGAGCTCGGCCTCGTAGTCGACGAGCTCGCGGATGTTCTCGAGGAACCAGCGGTCGATCTTCGTCGCGTCGTAGATCTCTTCGGTGCTCCAACCCGCGCGATAGGCCGCGCGGATGGCGAGGACTCGGTTCTCGTTCGGAACGCGCAGCGCGCGTGTCAACGCCGAGCCATCGGCGAGCAGCACCTCCATCGGATCGCGCGCATCGAGGCCCAGTCCCGGTCGCCCGGTCTCGAGCCCGCGCAGCGCCTTCTGCAGCGACTCCTTGAACGTGCGGCCGATCGCCATCGTCTCGCCGACGCTCTTCATCTGCGTCGTGAGCGTGCGGTCGGCGCCTTTGAACTTCTCGAACGCGAAGCGCGGGATCTTCACCACGCAGTAGTCGATCGACGGCTCGAAGCAGGCCGGCGTCTCGCGCGTGATGTCGTTCTGCAGCTCGTCGAGCGTGTAACCGACGGCGAGCTTCGCCGCGAACTTCGCGATCGGGAAGCCCGTTGCCTTCGACGCGAGCGCGGAGCTGCGCGACACGCGCGGGTTCATCTCGATCACGATCACGCGGCCCGTCTTCGGGTCGATCGCGAACTGAACATTGGATCCGCCGCACTCGATGCCGATCTCGCGCATGATCGTGATCGACGCGTTGCGCAAGTTCTGGTATTCGCGGTCGGTCAGCGTCTGCGCCGGCGCGACGGTGATCGAATCGCCCGTGTGCACGCCCATCGGGTCGAAGTTCTCGATCGAGCAGATGATCACGACGTTGTCGTTCTTGTCGCGCATCACCTCCATCTCGAACTCTTTCCAACCGAGGAGGCTCTCCTCGATCAGAACCTCGGTGTTCATCGAAGCCGCGAGCCCGCGCTCGACGATCTCCTCGAACTCGTCGACGTTGTAGGCGATACCGCCGCCGGTGCCGCCGAGCGTGAAACCAGGACGGATGACGCACGGCAAGCCGATCTCGCTGAGCACGCGCCGCGCATCGTCCATCGAGTGCGCGACGCCCGAGCGCGCGCACGCGAGGCCGCAGCTCTGCATCGCGCCGCGGAAGAGGTCGCGGTCCTCAGCCTTGCGGATGACTTCCGCGCGCGCGCCGATCATCTCGATGCCGAGCCGATCGAGCACGCCGCGGTCGTGGAGAGCGAGCGCGGTGTTGAGGCCCGTTTGACCGCCGAGCGTCGGCAGGATCGCGCTCGGCCGCTCCTTCTCGAGGATCTTCGTGACCGCCTCGACCGTGATCGGCTCGATGTACGTGACGTCCGCCGTCTCCGGGTCCGTCATGATCGTCGCCGGGTTCGAGTTGACGAGCAGGACGCGGTAGCCCTCCTCGCGCAGCGCCTTGCACGCTTGCGTGCCGGAGTAATCGAACTCGCAGGCCTGGCCGATGACGATCGGCCCGCTCCCGATGATGAGGATGGACTCGAGGTCGTCGCGTCGGGGCATCGATTGG
This sequence comes from Planctomycetota bacterium, assembly GCA_031363505.1. GTDB lineage: Bacteria > Planctomycetota > UBA1135 > UBA1135 > JANLUN01. The sequence continues at coordinate 9,105 of JANLUN010000264.1, forward strand.
GAGTTCTGTGTGGGAGGTGCGGGCGGCGCTCGCGACCGTCGATCAGCCGGCGGGCGAGAGCTCGTGGGGACACCCTCCGACCGGGTTGCGACCGTCGGCGGATAAAGTGCCGGATTGAACCAAAGTTCGCGGCGGATGTCGATCGCGCGCGCCCATCCACGGCGACGAACGGCGCTCTCCACCGCCCGACGTGAAGAGCGCGCAGACTGTGCCCGCCGCCTGCGCTGCTCTGTCGGCCGAAATCACGCGGGCGGACGGTGCGCGGACAGGACGTGTCCGCATCCGAACGCCAGCCGCCGCGTTCGTCAGTGCGCCAGCAGTCGTTCCACGCGCGCCAGCTCGACCGTGGCGTCGACGGTGACGCGACCCGCGCTCTCGACGAGAACGAAGCGCGGCTCGCCGCCGCGCGATTTCTTGTCGACCCGCATCGCGGCGTGGAGAGCGCGCGGCTCGAGTTCGCGCGCGCCGCCGGACCGAAGCTGCTTCAGGTTGCTCGGAAGCCCGAGCGACGTGAGCAATCGCTCGACGCGCGCCGGAAGCTCGAGATCGCGCAAGACTCCCGCATCGCGGCTCGTTTCCAGCGCGAGCGTGAGACCCACTGCGACCGCGACTCCGTGTGGGACGCGCCCGTATCCCGCCACGTGCTCGATCGCGTGCGCGAACGTGTGTCCGAGGTTCAGCTTCTTGCGCTCGCCCATCTCGTTGGGATCGCGCTCGACGATGGCGGCCTTCGTGCGCACGCAGCTCTCGACGACTTCGGCGAGGACGTCCGCGTCGCGCTTCATGATCGCAGCGCGCTCGCGTTCCAAAAGCGCGAGCAAGTCTTCGCCGGCGATGAGCGCCGACTTCACGACTTCGCCGAGCCCCGAGCGGTACTCGGTTTCGGAGAGCGTCGCGAGCGTCTGCGTGTCGGCGATCACGAGCCTGGGCTGTCGAAACGTCCCGGCGAGATTCTTGCCCGCGCGCAGATTGACCGCGGTCTTGCCGCCGACGGAGGAATCGACTTGAGCGAGCAACGTCGTCGGAACTTGGACGAAGTCGACGCCGCGCATGTAGAGCGATGCAGCGAGGGCACCGAGGTCGCCGACGACGCCGCCTCCGAACAGCACCAGGCACGCGCTGCGATCGAGTCCGCGCTCCGCCATGAAATCGAGCACGCGCTCGAGGATCGCGAATCGTTTCGAATCCTCACCCGGTGCGATCGAGAACGAGGGCACGTCCTCGAGACCTACGAGTGATCGGCGGTGAAGACGCGCGACGTTCTCGTCGGTCAAGATCGCCGAGCGCGCCGCACCGGGTGTGCTCGCGGCGACCTGGGACAGGAGACCGCGGCCGATGCGCACGTCGTACGCAGGCTCGGTCGCGACGCGTACGGTCTTCATCAAGACCGGCCGCGCGACCCGGCCGTTAGACTGCGTCGATTCCGGTACATCGCGGCGGCGCTCACCAAGCCGCGCAGCAGCCGATCTTGCGGACTGCCTTCGTCCGCGAGCTCGGGATGCCATTGCACGCCGATCGCGAAAGGCAAGTCGGCGCGTTCGATCGCTTCGATCAATCCCTCGTCGTCGACGGCGCACACGCTCCAGGGCGGCGCGACCTGCGACAGCGCTTGGTGGTGGCGCGACACGACCGCGACTTCGGCTTCGCGCAACACGCCCGCGAGCCGCGTACGCTCCGTGATCCGCACGGAATGCACGACCTTCTGATGGGACTGCTTGCCCGGACGGTCGTCGGGCAGGTGCTGATGGAGGTGACCGCCGCCAGCGAGCCCGAGGAGCTGCATCCCGTAGCAGATTCCGAGCACGGGCAGTCCGCCGTCGAGCGCGGCGCGCGCGAGCAGGAAGTCGAAGTCCTGCTTCTCGCTCGGCACCGGCTTCGCGGACGGATGCGTCGGCCCGAGTCCGATGCGCCGCGTGTCGAAGTCGTCGCCGCCGGACAGCAACAGTCCATCGAGATGATCGACGAGGCGCTCGACGTCGGTGGGTCCACCGACCGGCGTGATCGCGACCGGGACTCCGCCGGCCTTCAACACGGCGTTGGCGTACCGCGACGCGAGCTCGAGCTTGGGTTCGCTCGAGTGGACGAGCAAACCGTTGATTCCTATGAGAGGTCGCGCGCCGGACATGCCGCGCGATTCTAGCGACGATCGCTACGCGCGCGATCGGTCAAAGCGAACCCGCCTGTCTCCGCGCGCCTAGTGCGAGACGATCCGGAAGACCCACGGATAGCGATAGTTCTCGCCGTGGAGCGCGTGGCGCGCCGCGATGATCGCCATGACGATCGCCACGAACCACACGAGGACGATGAGCGGCGCTCCGAGGCAAGACACGGCCAAGACCGCCGTCAACGCTGCGACGTTGATCTGGAAGTTCAGCGCTTCGCGACCCTGGTCCTCCACGTGCGAGCTCTTCTTGCCCTTGATCTGCCAGATCAGGAACGTGAGCGTCGCTCCCAGGAACACCGTCGGGATCACGAGCACGAGCAAGAGGTGACAGAGGATCGCCCACGCATTGCGCTTGAAGCGACTCGGCGGCTTCGGCGCGCGCGGCGGTACTGGCGGCGGAGGTGAGGGAGGCGTGAATGCGGGCGACGGCGGCGGCGCCGACGAAGACTGAGGCGGTGGGGCTGACGCCGCGTAGGTCTCCGCGGGCTTGGCCTCCGCCATCGGCGGCGGAGAGGCCAGCGGCGCCGCGTCGACGACCGGTCGGCGCACGTCGCTTGCGGAGAGCGCCGTGGCTTCGACCTCGAACACTCGAGGCTGCGGAGCGAGCGGCGCAGGTTCCGAGAGCGGCGGCGAAACCTGGCCGCGCGCCGGAGTCGGCGCCGGGGTGAACAGCGGCGGCATCGCGGAAGCCAGAGGAACCGGTGGCGGCGGCGCTACGGCATGGAAAGGATCGCCGCCCGTGGGCTGGGCGGCGAGGATCGGAGCAGGTGCCGGAGTGACTGCGGGCGACGGTGCGGGTTCCGCGGGGACTGCGTCGACGAAATCCGGGCGGCGCTGAGGTTCGGGCGGGATCTGTTCTTCCATCACTACGGTGCTCCGGCAGGCGAATGCGACGCGGCCGTTACGGGAGCTGGGGACGCCCATTTTTCCCTGCCTGAAAGCTCGCGCGCCGAAGGCCCGTGCGGATCGTAAAACCGTGGCGCCGCGGTGCGGGCGCGTCAGGCGTCGGTCGCGAGCGCGGTCCCGATCAGCCGGTACAAAAGGCGCGCACCGACGATCGCGTCCCACGAGTCGACTTCCGGATTGGTGTCACCCGGAGAGACTTCGTTCAGATCCAGCGCCACGATGCGGCGCTGCGATCGAGCGAGCTCCTCGAGCCAGAGCATCGCTTCGTTCCACAAGAATCCGCCCGGCACCGGCGTGCCGGTGTTCGGGCACAGCGTCGGATCGAGACAGTCGATGTCGAACGAGACGTACACGTCCTTCGGCAAGTGCGCGATCGTCTTCGCGACGAGCTCGCGCATGTTCGCGCCGTCGAACTTCGCGCGCTGCCAGTCGCGGTCGAAGAGCGCGTGGATCCGTCCGCCGGATTCGTGAATCATCGCGAGTTCGTGCTCGCCGACGTCGCGGATCCCGACCTGCACGAGCTTGGCGACACCGCCGAGCTTCTCCGCGACGTTGTTCATGATCGATGCGTGCGACCACTCGAAGCCCTCGTACGCCGTTCGCAGATCGGCGTGCGCATCGAAGTGGAGCACGCCTAGGCCCGGGAAGCGTTCGCTCGCGGCCTGCAGGGCGCCGAACGGCACTGAGTGATCGCCGCCGAGCACGACCGGCAGCTTCTTCGCTTCGAGAGCCGCCGAAGTCTCGACGTACACGATGCGATTGACCTCGGCACCGATCGCGTTCACGCGCGCGAGATCGCGCGTGAGGAACGATTCGCCCTCGATCACGCCTGCGACTTCGATGATGCGCTCGGCCTTCTCGCTCGCCTCCGCGTTGAGTCGCGCGATCCGAGGATCGGCAGCGAGCATCGCGATGCCGCGCTCGTACGGCCGGCCGAGCAGCAGGTCGTAGAGCTCCACTTGACGGCTGGCTTGGAGAACAGCCTCCGGGCCGCGCGCCGCGCCCTTGCGGTAGGAGGTCGTTGCGTCGAACGGGACCGGGATCACATGCACGTGCGCGTGCCCCGGATCGTCGGGCAGTCCGAAGATCCCGCTGCCGGGCAGCGCGGCGTCGTCGGGCTCGAAAGACTTTCTCGCGGTCATCGTGGCGGGATTGTAGGGACCAGCGCCCGCGCGTTCGTAACCCACTCCAGCTCCAGTCGTATCTTGTCGGGCGTCGAGATCGCCAATAAGTCCCAAGCGCACGCCGTTCGTGGCTGCGAAGACATCCGAAGCCCATGACGAGCCCAACCGACGGCCAGCTGCTCCGGGCGTTCCAGAAAGGCGATACGAGCGCATTCAGTGCACTCGTCGAGCTGCACCAAGGAACGCTCCTGAGGCACGCCCGGTCGATCCTCGGCGCCGGCAGTCCCTACGAGGACGTGGTCCAGGAGGTCTTCCTCAAGCTGGCGCAGAGCCCGCCGACGCTTCCGCCGGAAGCCGTGGGTGATGCGGCAGAAGAGCGCGCAGCACTGCTGCGTTGGCTGCACACGGTCACGAGGAACTGCTGTATGGACTTCATCCGATCCGAGACGCGGCGCAAACGCCGCGAAAGCGACGCCGCGGGACGTGACGTCGGTGACGGAGGGCTCGCGACCGTCGACGAGCGCGACACGCGCATGGCGGTCGAACGCGAGCTCGCGAAACTGCCGATCGATCAGCGCGAAGTTCTCGTGCTGAGGCTGCTCGGCGATCGCAGCTACAAGGAGATCGCCGAGATCACCGGAAAGAAGATCGGCACCGTCGGATGGCTCGTCAGCGTGGGCCTGAAGACCTTGAGCCAGGAGCTCGCGCCGTTGCTACACGGCGCGACAGAACGAGTGAGAGGTGAGCGAAGCGGCCCCCCCGCGAGTCTGGATCTGGTGCAAGGAGAATTGTCATGACGACTGAACACGAAGATCAACTGCACGAGAAGCTGTGCGCCTACGTCCTGGGCGAAGCGAGTGCGGACGAGCGCGCGGAAGTAGAGCGCGAGCTCGCGAAGTCGGTCGCGCTGCGAGTGCAGAAAGCCGAGCTCGAAGCGACGATCGGATTTGTGAAGCACGCGATGGCGGGGAGCGAGACGCTGTCGGCGGAAGCGACGGAGCAGGTGCTCTCGGCGGCGAAGATGCCGAAGGCGCGACCTTGGTACACGTTCACGCCGGTGAAGATCGCGGCGGGGATTGCCGCCCTGCTCGGCGGGTATGCGCTGTATCACGTGATCGAGCGACGCATGGAACCGCGCGAGAGGTTCGCTGCGAGCAGCGTCCCGATCACGTCGCCAGATCTCCTCGCACAAGCGGAGCCGCGTCGTCAGGCCAGTGCGGAGCGCGAGATGAAGCGAGAAGCTCCCGTGCTCCAGGGGTTGGGCTACTCCGGCAGCGACGCCAAGGATCAGAAGCTCGATGCCGGCATTGCCGACAGTGCGAAGGCGAACGAGATCGCAGCGCTCGGTGAGAAGCAGGAGGAGTACGACTTCACCGGCGTTCGCCTCGGTCCTCTGTCTGGCGCCGATCACCCGATCGTCAACAGTGAGCCGCAGGACAGCTTGGCTCAGAGTTCGCCCGCCCCGGCGCAAGATGGGCAAGCGATCGCGAAGAACGAGTCGGTCAATCTGGGAATGCCGGATCCGGTCGAGTTCGACGAGGAGATCGCAGGCGTGATGAAGGAACGACAAGAGTCACGAGACGGCGTTGTCGGAGGAACTGCTATTGGTGTGGGAGCCGGCGCGCGCGCATCCTCGGCGGCTAAGAAGGGCACGGTCGGGCAGGGTCGCCATGGCGGACCGACGCGGGTGCCCGATCAGCAACCGCCGGCCACGACGCTCGGATATACGGGCGTTTCGTCTCTGCCTGCGGAGGGTCGCGACAGATTGCCAGCGAGCGAGGCGCTGCGCGGGCTCGGATACGTCGGCGATGACAGCACTGTTATGCACACCGGCATAACGACGCTCAGCGACGAGGCGTTCATCCGTGAGGCCAACGAGCGGCGCTTGCGCAGTCTCGGCTACACGGGTACCGGAGTGAACAGCGAGCTCGGTCGGCTGCTCACTCCCGAACAGCGCGAGCAGTACGTCACGCGCGAATGCCGACGCATCTTTGAAGGCTGCCACCGCCGGCCGAACGAGCGTCCGCGGGACATGTTCTTCCGCTTCTGGGGGGACAATCCGTTCGAGCTCGCCGCCATCGATCCGCAGTCGACGTTCTCGGTCGATGTCGACACGGCGAGCTACGCGCTCGCCCGCCGCTACCTCAATGAAGGCCAGCTGCCCGAGAAGGCGCAGATCCGCACCGAGGAGTTCCTCAACTACTTCAAGGCGGACGTGCCTGCTCCCACGGAGTCGACGTTTGCGATCCATACGGATCTCACGCCGAGCCGGTTCAGCAGCGATTCGTCGCGCTCGATGTTGCGCGTCGTCATCCGCGGCCGCGAGGTGACGAAGCAGCAGCGCAAGCCGCTCGCGCTCACGTTCGTGGTCGACACGTCGGGCTCGATGAGCGAACAGAACCGCCTCGAGATGGTGAAGCACGCGATGCGACTCTTGGTCGGCGAGCTCGACGCGAATGACTCGATCGCGATCGTCAAGTTCAGCAGCGATGCGGTCCTCGTTCTTCCGATGACGTCAGCGAAGAACCGCGGGCTGATCGAGTCCGCGATCCATCCGCTTCAGCCGGAGAACTCGACGAACGCCGCAGCCGGACTGCGGATGGGCTACGAAGCGGCGCTCGTCGGCCTCAATTCGAACGCGACGAACCGCGTCGTGTTCCTGTCGGACGGTGTCGCGAACACCGGGCAAACGGACCAGGACCGCATCAGCGAGTCGGTCAAGCGTGCGCGCGACCAGGGCGTCTACCTGAACACGATCGGTGTGGGGATGAACAACCACAACGACACGTTGCTCGAGCAGCTCGCCGACAAGGGCGACGGCATGTGCAACTACATCGACACGCCGGCGGAAGCCAAGCGTGTGCTCGTCGACAACTTCACGGGTGCGTTCGAGCCGATCGCGCGCGACGTCAAGATCCAGGTCGAGTTCGATCCTGCGCAGGTCTATCGCTACCGATTGCTCGGCTACGAGAACCGCGCGATCGCCGACAAGGACTTCCGCAACGATGCGATCGACGCGGGCGAGATCGGTGCCGGCCACCAAGTGACGGCGCTGTACGAGATCGAGCGCTCGAATCAGGCGGCGGAGAAACCGCTGGCGACGGTGCGGCTCCGCTGGAAGGCGCCGCGCGTGGCCGGCGCCGCGACGGAACGTGCGAGTGCGGGCGCAGCGACGGAGGGCGCGAACGGAGCGAATGCGCTCAAGGGGCTCGGTTACATCGGCGAGGCCACCTCCGAGAAGGCGACCGAGATCGAGAAGCCCATCCTCGCGTCTCAAGCCACGAGCTTCGAAGGTGCCGGCGTCGGCTACCGCCGCGCGGTCGTCGTCGCGCAGTTCGCCGAGCTCTTGCGCCGCAGCACGCACGCTCGCGGTGACTCGCTCGACGATCTGATCGCCGAGGCGCAGAAGCTCGAGCGCGAGCTACAGGGCGCCGACTTCAGCGAGCTCGTCGTGCTGATGCAGAAGAGCCGCGCGCTGATCCTGCAGAACCTTCCGGCCTGCGATGAGCTCTGCCAAGCGATCGACGTGATCCGCAGGAACCAGATCCTGCGCGCCGAGCACGAGAGCCTCTCGACGGAGCGCGACGCGAAGCTCCTGGAAGAGCTCGAGAAGCAGAACGCCGACCTCGAGCAGAAGATCCGCGAGCTCCTGCGACGCCGGCTCGAGGAGAAGGCCAAGTAACGACGGTTGCGCGCGTCGCGTTCGGCAGTTGCAGTGAAAGGCAGCCGGGAGTCCCGGCTGCCTTCGTTCGTGCGCATCACAGCAGAGGCGCTCGGCCCCGTTCGCATCACGCCGAAGGCGCGCGACCCCGTTTGAATCGAGCCGGAGGTTCTCGACCCGTCTCACACCACAGCCCAGGTTCTCGACCCCATCGTCCGAGGGGTAAGCCGAGTCCGTTCTTCGCGCGCGGGTCGGATCTTCGCGTAGGTTCGATGGGCGCCGCTTTCTGTCGCGCGGGTTGGATTGACCGTCGCGCGAGGTGAGAATCGCGGCGTGGCTTCGAGTGACGACACGCGATCGATCCGCGGACTGGCCGTGCTGGCGTGCGTGCTCTTCGTAGCCGCGATCGCCGTGCGCGGCATCCCCGCGCAGCGCGTGCGCTTGCCGGAAGATTCGCCCGTCGAGAAGCCGCGCATCGCGGAGCCGATGCAGCTGCTCTCGCGCGGCGCTGCGCTGCGAGTCGCAGAGCTCGATCCGCTCGTTCGCGCCGAGCTGCGCCCGTCGTTCGTCGCCGCCCGCGGGATCGTCTTCGCGATGGACGACTGCCCCGACCTCGTCGAGTGGATGCAGTCGGCCGAAGGGCAACGTGCGGAGCGGCTCCTCACCGATCTGCGCGCGGGATCGCCCGAGGAGGCGCTCGCGGCGCTCACTCTCGTCTTCCGGATCGCGCGTTCGACCGATTGGGAACCTGGGTTGACGGCGCACGCGGAACACGCCGAGCGCCTGGGCGCGCTTCTTCAGGATTGGTTGCGCGTTTGGGGCGAGCGCGCTGCGATCGATCCGTTGCTCGTCGAGCCTGTTCTCGGCGCGATGATGCTCTACGGCCGTGCGATGAGAGAGGCGTGGCGCGCGCCCGTGCTCGGCTACAACGAAGCGCCTTACTCGCGCGCTCACGCTTTTCTACTGCAAGCGACCGGACTCGCGACGTACAAGCGCACGGCGCTCGGCGAAGCGTTGCAAGCGCGTTTCGCGCGCGTCGCGTCGCGGCTGTCGGCGGACGTCGACGCGCTCATGGGTCTCGAAGAGGAGTGCGCCGCGTTCTTTCCCGACCTGACGGGAGACTGCGAATGAGCGCGGCGCCCAGAGTGCGAACGAGCGCTACGCTCCGATTCGGTGCGCGGGCGAGCTCGGTCCTCGAACTCGCGGAGTTGCGCGAATGAGCGAGAGCTCGGAGTTCACGAGCGTGAGTCCGCACGCCGCACCGCGCTGGATCGCGCTCTCCGCCGCGATGGTGGGCCTGGGCGGCGTGCTCCTCGGCATCCAGTTCGACGGTAACGGCCGACTCGCGGGCACGGGCTTCGCCGCTCTCGCCATCGGTGCATTGCTCGCGCTCATCGCGACGCTCATTCGGATCGGGAACGTCAGCCGACTGCCACGCGACTCGGTGAGCGTGCTCGCGTCGACGACGGGATTTTTCGGGTTGGCGTTCGTGTTCTCGGGTGTTCTCGCGCCCGGCGGACCGTGGATGTTCTTCGAGATGCTCGTGCTGTTGCTGGTCGTCGCGCGTCGCCGTGAACCGAGTGACGCGCAGAGCCGATGGGTCGGCGTGCCGAGCTTGTGGGTTCTCTGCGCGATGCTCCTCTTCCGATTGTGGGTCACCTATCAAGGGAGCGCGCACCGTTGGCAATTGATGACGGTCGACATCCCGGTGCTCTCGTGGATCCCGATCGATTGGCTCGCACCGATCCAGAGCGTCGCGCTCGGTTCGTTCACGCCCGCGGAGCTAGGCTTTCCGCCGGCGGGTCTCGACTTCGCCACGACGATGACCGCGTGGTCGGTCGGCTTCTGCTTGTGCGCGATCGGCTTGGTCGTGTCGCAGAACGCTCAGTGCGAGCACGAGAACGATCGCATCCACGACTTGATCCACACGCTGCCGTCGGCGCTCGCGCGACTTGTCGAGCGACTCCTGCCCGAACACGAGTGGCGCGCGCTCGGCTTGCACGGACTCAGCGAGCGCGAGCTCAGCCGCACGATCGAGCGCCTCGTCAACGAGCGCGTCGCACGTCAGCGCGACCTTGCAACGGCCCTCGAGAAGAGCGGCCTGCTTGCGATGACGAATCCAGGCGGATTCTCGGGCAGTATCTATCAGGCACTCGTGGCTCACGATCCGCGTCGACACGACGCGACCGTCACCGAGCACGAGGAGACGGCACGGAGCGGGAGCTGAACATGCGCACGCGTTGGACGGGAATCGGGGCCGCATCGGGCGCACTCGCCGTCGTGCTCGGAGCTTTTGGCGCGCACGCGCTCAAGGAACGGGTCGGCGCGACCGAGCTCGAGTGGTGGCACACGGCGGTGCTCTACCACGCGCTGCACGCCATCGCGCTCGTGCTGTACGGACTCTTCCGCGAGCGCACGGACTGTCGCGGCATTCCCGGCGTGTGTTTGCTGATCGGGAGCCTCGTCTTCAGCGGAACTCTGTACGCGATGACGCTCGGCGCTCCGCGTTGGCTCGGTGCGGTGACGCCGGTCGGCGGCCTGCTCTTGATCGCGGGTTGGGTGGGCTTCGCGTGGCAGGCGTTCCGCGCTCCAGCGCGGTCCTGACCCGCGAGCCCTCGCCGGGGCACGTTGCGAGCTGGCGGCGAAGCACGAGTTGGACGCGCTCGCGACGCCAGACGGTGGCGCCGCCGTGCCGCGGCTCGAGCGCGATGAGTTCCGTGCCGAACGCCCGCAACCCTTCCGCGCGCCGTGGATCTTTACATCCACGCAAGTCGCGCAATGTGGCCCGATTCCGAGCTCGGGCGGGGGTTCGAGAAGAACCCACCGAAATCCTGCCCACACCTGCAGTCGGCCTTGCGGAATTCACGACGAGAAGACCGAGTGGCAAGGCTCATCGAAAAAACTGCCTGGTTGGCACTGCTAGTCGCGCTTGCGGCTGGTTGCCGCACGACGAGCGAACCCATCGTGACGCGCGAGTACGGATGCCCGCCGGTACTGCACGCGACGCTCGGCACCATGCACAACGTGTCCGTGAGCGGTGAGTTCTGGTTCGGCAGCATTCCGGCGGAACCCGATCTCGATCTCGCCGAGCGACGCGGCATCAAGACCGTGATCGACATCTCGGGCCCGAGTGAGACTCCCGAGTACGACGTCGCGGCGGCGTGCAAGTCACTCGGACTTCGATTCGTCGCGATCGATCTCGAATGCCGCGACTGCCTCGATGACGTGCTCGTCGATCGCGTGCTGGACGAGCTGCGTGCCGCGCACGGCGAGCCGCTCCTGCTCTTCTGCGCGAACGGAAGCCGCGCCGCGATGGTGTTCGCGATCCACCGCTGCATCGACGACGGCGTCGCGATCGAGCAGGCGCTGACCGAAGCTCGTCGCGCCGGGATGAAGCCCGGTGACTCGGAGAACTTCGTCAAGCGCCAGGTCGAGCGGTTGACGAAGGCCGGAGTCGCTCGCGCGGTGCGAGCGAGCTCGCCCTATCCGGCGCATCTCGTGCCGAGAGGCTGACACCGCGCGCTGTCGCCGCAATCCGCCTCGCACGTCCGAGCCTGAGACGCGCGCTCGAGCCAGCGACGCACGCCAGCGCAAGCGACGAGCCCGAGCAAGCGACGAGCCCGCGTCAGCTACGCGCGGTCCGCGCGCGGAGGAGCTCGAATAACTCGCGCGCTCACGATGCCGGCGACGCACGTCTGACACGAGCCCGCGCGGCCGTTACTCTGTGCCGGCCCGATTCCGAGCTCGGCATCGATCGCGACTCCGCCATGACGTCTCCCAAACCCGCCAGCTATTGGGACTACATCCGCGTCGAGGAGATCCTCGGGCTGCAGGGCGGCCTCGAGCTCGACGAGAGCGTGCTCACCAACGAGGAGGTGATGTTCATCACCGTCCACCAGGTGTACGAGCTGTGGTTCAAGCTGATCCTGCGCGAGCTCCGCACCGCGCGCGATCTCTTCGTGCACGAGCCGGTCGCCGAGCAAGAGCTCTCCGGCGCGGTGCGCAGCTTGAAGCGCGTGTCGACGATCTTGCGCGTCGCGATCAGTCATTGGGAGCTGATGGAGACGCTCACCACGCGCGAGTTCCTCGTGTTCCGCGACAAGCTGATCCCCGCGAGCGGATTCCAGAGCGCGCAGCTGCGGCAGATCGAGATCCTGCTCGGTTTGCCCGAAGAGGATCGCATTCCCCTCGGACTCGGAGGCAGCTACCTCGACGCGTTGCGCGCGAAGGACGGCAGTGCGTCTCCCGCGCTCGCGCGCGTCACGCGGCAACTGGAAGACCGTCCGACGCTCAAGGGCGCGATCGAAAGTTGGCTCGCGCGCACGCCGAT
>JANLUN010000275.1:0-5231 GCA_031363505.1 Planctomycetota bacterium
GCGTGCTCATTGCTTGGCCTCGCGCGAGCTCTGCGCTTCGCTCGAACTCTTGGCATCGCTCGGGGGCTGCCCAGCGCTTGCGGTCTTGGCGTCCTTCGGGCCCTTCATGAGCTCGATTCCGGTGGGGAACGCCCACAGCGACACCTCGTCGGGCGCGTCGCGCACGATCACCGGGCTGAGCATGATCACGAGCTCGTGATCACCGTCCGCGTAGCTGAAGTCCTTGAAGAACCAGCCCAGGATCGGAACGTTGTGCAGCCAAGGAGTCTGCGATGTGTCGTCCGTGCGGCTGTGCTCGGTCAATCCGCCGATGAGCAATGTCTGTCCGTCGCGCAGTCGCGAGCTCGTGCGGAGCACGCGTGACGAGAATGCAGTCGTCGCCGGATTCGTTCCGCTCGTAGCGCGGACCTGTGCCGTGAGCGAAGCATCGGGATTCGACACTTCGGGAACGATGTCGAGCGTGATGAACCCGTCTTCGCCGACGAGCGGCCGCACCGACAAGTTGATGCCGAAGTCGATGAACTGGACTTCTGTCGTGGCGAGACCGGAGCCCGCCAGGACGGTGGACTCGACCGGAATGCTGCCGCCGACGCCGAAAGACGCGAGCTCACCGGACAGAACCGTCAGCGACGGGCTCGAAAGAGTCTTCGAGAGTCCTTCTGATTCGAGCAGCCGGAACAGCGACTTGATGTCGACGTGGTCGCCGATGATGTGCAGCGCGTTCGCAAGGCCTCCGCCGAGGAACCCGAGGACGTTCTCGACTTCCGCGTTGCTGGTCGCACCCGGATTCAGCCCGACGGGTTGCGCGAAGCCGTTGCTGTCGAGCGCGAAGTCGTGCGGGATCGTCGACTGTTGTTCGAAGTCGGTGATCTTGACGGACAAGTCCGAATCCCAGTTCAGGAGCGCCGTGCGATTGATGTCGAGGAATCGGATGTCCACCCGCACTTGCGGAAGATCGTCGACCGTCAAGAACGAGAGGATGCGTCCGTTGGCGAGCTCGAGCGCGGTTGCCCGTCCGATGTTGGACTCGACTAGATTGCCGAGAAGGTTGCCGAAGCTGCCTCCGGATCCACCTTGGATCGAACTCGTCGCGGAGCGCAGCCGTCCGATCGCTTGACCCGCCCGGGACCCACCGGACGAATCGCCCGCGTTGCGCAGCGCACCCGACTCGTCCCCCGCGACCTTTATGTCTTCCTGCGCCGACTTGAGCTGCAACGGACGGCGCGTGTTGCGCGTGTTGCCGCCGGCGAACGTCTCGGTGACATCTTCGAACTGGCCTTCGAGCTTGTCCTTCACCAATTGCTGTTGAAGGAACAGTCGCGACGCGAGCGCGAGCGCCTGCGTCAACTTCGTTTGGCTCGGCACGGAGCCCTTGAGCACGAGGATGTCCGCCTCGCCGCGGAATTGAGCTTCGTTGACGCGGCTGACGGTGACCTTGGGACAGCCGACCTGCTCGCGGATCGCCTTCTCGATGATCTGTTCGAGCTCGAGCACGCCCTCGGCCGTCGTCATGCGATTCACGACGCGCGGATTGTCGGTCTGCGCGTCCTGATCTCCGTCGTCGGGCACCATGCCGTTCAGCAAGTTGCGAACGTTGTCGATCGCGCGCTGCGTGGCGACCTCGCCTTCGATCACGAACACGTCCTCGGCATCGTTCGGCATCCCGCCCGACACGACGCGCGTCACGTGGACGTTCTTGCCGCCTTGACGCGCGATCTCGGTCTCGATGCGCCGCTCGAGGCTGACCGGCGCGGTGTCGGCGCGGATCAGGTTGATCACCTGGCCCATGTTCTTGAGCTCGGACTGCTCGGTCTTGCTCTTGGCACCCGCGGCGACGTACTGCAGCGCGGCCGCTTCCGCGCGCGCCGCGTACGAGCTGTCGGGCACGTTGCCGGAGAGCACGACCGCATCGCGATCCGGCGCGATCTCCACATGGATGTTCGGGTGAACCGCGCGCAGCGCCATCTCGAGCACCGAGAGGTCGCGCACGACGGAGACCATGAACTGCTCGTTCACTCCACCTTCGAACCAAACGGTCAAGCTCGTGCGGCCGACCTTGCCTCCGTTGAGGACGAGGTTGCGCTTGTCCGACGTGCTGAGCTTGATCACCTCGGGGTTGCCGACGGCGACGCGCGAGATGTCTTTCGCGAAGGAAAGGAAGGCGTCGCTCGATTCGACGATCGGGCGAATCTCCTTGGAGCGCTTGCCCGACGTCAACATCTCGACCAGCGCCGACGATTGATCCTGTTTCGCAGGCACGATCGCGGGTAGCGCGGCGCCGAGCGAAGCGATGATCGTGGCGCCCGCTGCAATGGAGGCAAAGCGAAAGCGGCGCCGGGGCTTCACGCCCTTCAACACATCGAGAAGCATCATCGGGTCGTCTCCCTGCGCGCGCGCATTCGATCTTCCGGGGCACGCGGAGCGCGCCGGCCGGTGTCGTCGATCGTTCGAGTGGTCATCCAGGTCTCCTGTCGAATCACGTTGTGCGGCGCGGTCGGGATCGAAACGGCGGAACGGCGGGGCGCCCTATGGACAGCCCGTAGGCGCTGTCCGGCATCCGAAGTCGCGTGGTGTGTGGGTGTGAAAAGGTGAAGAAACTTTCGGGGGTCAGTGGGTCTGCATCACGCTGTCGGCCAGCTTGATGAACTGCAGGAAGATCGGGCCGAGCGTGCAGACGAAGATCCCCGGGAGGAAGCAGATCACGAGCGGGAAGATCAGCTTCACGGTGAGCGCCTGCGCGAGCATGTTCGCGTCCTCGCGGCGACGATTGCGAAGATCGTCGGCTTGCGTGCGGAGCACCTTGGCGAACCCCGCGCCGACCTGTTCGGCTTGCACGAGCGCCGACACGAAGATCGTCATCGATTGAACTTCCATGCGTCGCGCAAGACGGCGGAAGCACTGCACGCGCGAGATGCCGCCGAGCGCTTCGAGCTGAAACGTCTGCAGCTCCTGCAGGAGCGGTCGATCCTGGCGCTGCGACTCGAGCACCTTGTTGAGCGCGCTGTCGAAGCCGAGCCCGGTCTCGCTCATCGTCGCGAGCAGATCGAGCGTGACCGGCAGATCCTGGTCGACGGCTTGCACACGACGCTTGCGCGCCGCGTTCACGATCGACCAAGGAAGCATCGCCCACAGCACGAGCACGATCCACGGACCCGCGACGAGGACTGGCGCTGCGATGTCGCCGAGGCCTCCAGGGACCCCCGATGCCGCGGCCACGGCGTTGTCCGTCAGTCCGCTCTGCTGGGCAGCGAGCACGATCACGATGCCCAGGACGATGCACGCGAACGTCGCCGACATGAAGATCGCGGCGGCGTTGGGCGAGCGATAACCCGCAAGGAACAGCCAGCGAACGAGGAAGCTCTTCGCAGCCACGTCGCCTTCGGCCGCAATGCGTGCCTCGTTCGCATCGTCCTCGGCGTACACGCGGCGCTGCACTTCGCGGCGCGCGCGCCAGCGGTTGTACATCACGATCGCGATCATCGCGGCGCCGCACCAAAGCGCGGCCACCACGATCCACACCATCTGTTGTCCGATGTTCTGCATGGCGCGAATTAGAAGCGCAGTTGCGCCAGCTTGGTGATCCAGAGGAGCCCGATGCCTTGCAGCACCAGCGCTGCACCGACGAAGTTGGCTCCGATCGGAGTCGTCAGGAACTCCTCGAAGCTCTCCGGGTTCGCACGCCACATCATCAAGGCGAGGAAGTACGTGATGCACACGATGCCGACGACGGAGCCTTGTGCTTCGGTCGACTGCGCGCGGATGCGGCGCGAGATCTCGATCCGGTCGCGGATCGACTTGCCGACCGACGCGAGCGTCGGTGCGAGGCTGCCGCCGACCTCGCCGTGCACCGCCATCGTGAACGAGAACAGGCGGAACGTCTCGAGCGGGATCCGCACCGCGAAATCGTTCCACACGCGCTGCGGTGCTTCGCCGTAGCGAATGCGACCGAGCACTTCGAGGAGCTCCGTCTTGAGCGGCTCCTGCGTTTCGCGCCCAGCGCTGTCGATCGCCTCCGTGATGCCAGCGCCGGCTCCCAGCGCGCCGACCATCAAGTCGAGCGCGGTCGCGAGCTGCATCTCGATCTTGAGCGCGCGCTGGCCTGCGATCTGCTGTTCGACCAGATAGCTGAGCACACCCACGATCACGCCGATCGACACGCAGTAGACGGGCCACCATTGCGCAACGAAGAGCAGCGCCACGGTGACGACCGCGCCGATGACGACCGGCACGATCGGACGGCGACGCAGCCACGGATGGACCTCGATGCCGGCGGCACCGGTGTCTTTGCCGACGAGATCGTCTCCAAGACGCTCGCGCGCGATGCGATGGAGCCGGCGTCCACGCCAGACCCAGTACAGCGCTCCGGCGCCTGCGGCGGCGCTCGCTCCGATGTAGACCTCAGACATTGTCACTCGGTTCCGTTCGTTGGAAGAGAGACATGGACACGTCGACACCCTTGTCGCGCAGCTCGTGCACGAGGCGCGGCACGACGCCGGTCGCAAGGAAGCTACCGATGAGCTTCTTTCCGCTGCGTCCGGTCTGCTGATAGCGGAACAGGTCCTGCATCAGCGGCGTGCCGCCTTCCATGCCCGTGATCTCGGCGATCGTCTCGACGCGGCGCACACCGTCGTCGCAGCGGCGCACGCTGACGACGAAGTGAAGTGCGGACACGATCTGCTCGCGAATCGCGCGCGACGGCAGCTCGATGCCCGCCATGAGCACCATCGTCTCGAGTCGGTTGAGCGCGTCGCGCGGCGAGTTCGAGTGCACCGTGGTCATGCCACCGTCGTGACCCGTATTCATCGCCTGGAGCATGTCGAGCGCTTCGGGACCGCGGCACTCGCCGACAATGATGCGGTCTGGACGCATGCGCAGACTGTTGATCACGAGGTCGCGCGCGGTGATGACGCCGCGGCCTTCGATGTTCGGCGGGCGCGTCTCGAGACGGACGACGTGCTCTTGATCGAGAATGAGCTCGGCCGTGTCTTCGATCGTGACGATGCGCTCGTGGCTCGGAATCGTTTCGGCCAGCGCCCCGAGCAGCGTCGACTTGCCCGCACCCGTTCCTCCGGTGACGAGGATGTTGCGGCGCGCCATGACGGCGTGATCGAGGAAGCCGAGCATCTCTTTCGAGAGCATCCCGAGGCGCAGCAAGTCCTCGCGACGCAGACGCTGGCGGCCGAATCGGCGGATGGACAGCGTGGGACCGTCGATGCTGACCGGCGGGATCG
>JANLUN010000320.1:0-1388 GCA_031363505.1 Planctomycetota bacterium
CTCGGGATGGTGGTGGTGCGCCGGCATCGCGAACTTCGCGGGCAGATGGCAGTTCGCGCACACCGCGTTCGGATCGCTCGTCACGCCATGCAGCTTGCCGCTGTGCGAGTCGTGACAGTCGCTGCACGTGACGCCCGCCGCATACATCTTGCTCTGCGTGAATGAACCGTATTCGTAGACCTCGTCCTCGATCTGTCCGTCGGCGTGGTAGAGCGACGCTTCGAGCAACGCGGGCCGATGCGCATCGAGCAGCGGCCCCCCGAATGCGTAGTCCTCGCTGACGACGCTGCGCCGCGCATGACAAGGCGCGCAGGTCTCCACCTCGACGTGCGACGCGAGCAGCGGATTGCGCTTCGCGATCCCCGTCGCGGGATTCATCACCCAGCGCGCCGGATCGCGCCGGCCGAGATCCACGGTGAGCCCGCGCAGCGGATCGGAGTCCGGCCCGCGGTTCGCGCCCGCCTTCGCCCAGGCGACGTGATTCGAACCCGGCCCGTGACACGCTTCGCAACCGACGTTCAGCTCCGACCACTTCGTGTCGTAGCGATCCTGCGCAGCGTCGTAGTTCTTGCGCAGGTTCGTCGAGTGGCAGGCGGCGCACATCTGGTTCCAGTTGCTCGCGACGCCGGTCCAGTGCAGCAGATCACCCGGCGGAATCTTTTCGTCGGGTTGCAGCGAGAACCAGCGCTGGCCGCCTTCGGCTTTCGGCCGCGTATCCCACGCGACCGGAGGCGCCTGGTAGCGGCCATTCGGGAACGCGACGAGATACTGCTGCAGCGGCGCGACACCGAAGGTGTAGAGCACCTCGTAGTCGGCGAGCTTTCCGTCGGGCCCCGCGGTGCGGATGAAGCGCTTGCCGTCCCGCTTCGTGAAGGTCGTCGTGACGCCGAACGTGGTCAGCGTCGCGCCGTCGAAGCGGCCGAGCACGGTTTCGTCGTTCGCAACCTGCATCGCGAGATCGTGATGCGAGCCGCGCCACGCCGCTGTCGCTTCTGCGTGGCAGCCAGCGCAGCTCGCGGAACCGACGAAGGTGGCGGGCGCCGCCGTCGCAGCCGATGCGAGCAGCAGCATCGCGAGGGTGAACGCAGTGCGGATCAAGCGCGTCCCGCTCGGTCAGCGGCGGGTCGGGGAGTTTCAAGGAAGCACGGCCGCAACATCTGGCTCGCCTCGGCGCGATTTCGATCGGACTCGATGCGCCGGCCTAGTGAAGCAGATCACGAATGAAATACCCGGCGTCCGAGCACGGTGCCACGCTGCCGGGATATCGAGCGCGCTCCCGATAGCTCGTGACCCGACTTCCATCCGGAGCTCCGGAAAGCTACGCAGTGTGCAGACTGTTCATCCGGCTCGCTCGATCTGAGGTGTACCGCTGGCCCCATGGGGCCAGG
>JANLUN010000338.1:0-2127 GCA_031363505.1 Planctomycetota bacterium
GCCGAGCAGGACACCGCCACGGCGATACCACGCATCTTCGATCGCGCGAAAGACTGCCACGCCTGATGCGACGACCGCGGCGTAGAGCGCTTCGACACCGGTGACCTCGATCTCCAGATTCATGCCGCGGCCGTAGGGATGCGCGAGATCCGCCGTGATCCACGACCGTTCACCGACCTGATCGAGCATCAGTTCTGCGCCATCGCGCTCCAGGTAGGCGAAATGCTCCTCCGGGCGTGCGTACAACACCCGGAATCCGAGGACGCGCTTGTAGAAGTCGAGGCTACGTTCGAGGTCGGCGCAGGCGAGTTCGGGGACGAGTTTGGAGCGGCGCATGCGGGAGTATACGGTGCAGCGGCGGCCTCGCCCTGGCGCGGGATAGACGCCGTGCGCCACGGATGCCATCATGCCTGAGAGGGCTGGTGCCTTCGTTTGCCCCGAACTGAGGAGTGCGCATATGACGACCGAAAAGGCCACGTTCGACGCCGACGCGCTGCGCGAGAAGTATCGCGCTGAACGCGACAAGCGGCTCCGCGACGACGGCAACCAGCAGTACATCGAAGTGAAGGGCGACTTTGCCCGCTTCATCGAAGACCCGTACGTCGCGCCCGGATTTCGGCGCGAGCCATTGACCGATGAGGTCGATGTCGCGGTGATCGGCGGCGGCTTCGGCGGACTGCTGACGGGTGCGCGCCTGCGCGAGGCCGGCGTCCAGAGCATTCGCATGATCGAGAAGTGCTGCGACTTAGGCGGCACCTGGTACAGTAACCGATACCCCGGTGCCGCGTGCGATGTCGAGTCGTACGTCTACCTGCCGCTGCTCGAAGAGATTGGCTACATCCCGAAAGAGAAGTACAGCCGCGCACCGGAGATCCTCGACCACAGCCGCGCGATCGGCAAGCACTTCGATCTCTACCGCGATGCCTGCTTCCAGACCGAAGTGACCGAGCTGCGCTGGGACGACGACGCGCTGCGCTGGATCATCTCAACCGATCGCGGCGATCGCATGCGCGCCCGGTTTGTCTGCATGGCGAACGGCCCGCTTCACCGCGCCAAGCTGCCGGGCATTCCTGGCATCGAGTCGTTCAAGGGGCACACGTTCCACACCAGCCGCTGGGACTACGCCTACACGGGCGGCACATCGGAGGGTGGGTTGACGGGGCTGCACGACAAGCGCGTCGGCATCATCGGCACCGGCGCGACGGCGGTGCAGTGCGTGCCGCACCTGGGCGCGGCGACGCAGCAGCTGTACGTCTTCCAGCGCACGCCATCATCGATCGATGTGCGCGCGAACGGGCCGACCGATTCGGCGTGGGCCGAGAGCCTGCAGCCGGGGTGGCAGCAGCAGCGGATGGACAACTTCAACATCCTGGTCTCCGGTGGCTTTCAGGATGTCGATCTCGTCAGCGACGGCTGGACCGACATCATCCGCAAGCTGCTCGTGCGCATCCGCGAGGGCGATATGCCCGATTTGTCGCCAGATGGCCTGCCCGCGACGATGGAACTCGCCGACTTCGAGAAGATGGAAGAGATCCGCGCGCGCGTCGAGGCGATCGTCGACGATCCGGAGACGGCGGAGGCGCTGAAGCCGTACTATCGTCAGTTCTGCAAACGCCCCTGCTTCCACGACGAATACCTGGACACGTTCAACCGCCCGAACGTTGCGCTGATCGACACCAAGGGCCGCGGCGTAGAGCGCATCACCGAGCGTGGCGTCGTCGTTAATGGCGTCGAGTACGAATTGGACTGCCTCATCTACGCGACGGGGTTCGAGGTCGGGACGGACTACACGCGGCGTTCGGGCTACGAGCTCTACGGCCGAGGTGGCGTCACTCTCACCGAGAAGTGGTCGAACGGCGTCGCGACGCTGCACGGGATGCACAGTCGCGGCTTCCCGAATTGCTTCATCATCAGCAACGCGCAGTCGGGCTTCACGGTGAACTTCCCGCACATGTTGAACGAACAGAGCAAGCACCTCGCGTACATCATCAAGCACGCGCTCGACCACGAGGTCCGCGCCGTGGAGGTCTCGGACGAGGCCGAGAGCGCGTGGGTGGAGACGATCATCAGCCTTTCGCGCGACGGCCAAGACTTCCTCGAGTCGTGCACGCCCGGGTACTACAACAA
>JANLUN010000397.1:0-1336 GCA_031363505.1 Planctomycetota bacterium
CGTGAACTTCGCGCGCAACTGTTCTCTGTCGATCGGTTGTTCCATTGGGATGGGGCGTTCGGGCAGTGAGTTCGAGCTGAGGAGGGAGATCGTGGGCGGAGTCGTGCGTGTGGAATCGATTGAGTTGTCCGTCGGATCAGCTGGGTCGAGCGTTCGGGATCAACTTGGCGTTCGAGGCCATTGGCTCTTCGACTTGCGGCTTGGACGCCGGTGCGGATTCCGTCGCGCTGGACGCCTCGATCTCTTCGACGATGCGCTTGATCGCCTTGCCGAAACCGAAGAGCGAAGTGCTGTGCAGGATGTACGGCTTGCCGGTGTTGAGCGCCGTGATCAGCTTCTTCTGATAAGGAATGACGTGATCGATGTGGCGATCGAGGCGCTCGGCCGCGTCCTCGGTCGTCAAGCCGCCCGCGACCTTCTCGAAGTTGTTGTTGAGGACGACGCGCGTGCGTTCCTTCGGGAAGCCGAGGTGCACGAGCACAGGCAAAAGGCGCGAGCCACCGACGACGTTCGGCACGGTGTTCTGCACGACGACGTACGCGCGGTCAGACAGGTCGAGGATCGCGAGGACGAGCCCGTCGAGCATCGGGAACGTGTCGACGATCACGTAGTCGTACACGCGGCGCGCGAGCGTGATCGTGCGCGACATGCTCTCGTCGTCGATGTCGGCGGCTTCCACGGCGTCGATGGGCGCGGCGAGAAGGTCGAGACCACACTCGTGGTGCACCGCGAGCTTCTTGAGCAGCGTCTCGTCGAGACGATTGCGTTCCCGCGCCGCGCTGGCGAGACCGGTGGAGGGCTGAAGGTCGAGCATCGGCGCGCAGCTGCCGAGGTGCAGCGAGACGTCGATGAGGAGAACTTTGCCCGGATGCTTCTTGGCAAGCGCGCAGGCAGTGCTGACCGAAAGGGTCGACTTGCCGACGCCACCCTTGTTGCTGACGAAGGAGATGACCTTGCCCATCTCCTTCTTGGTGTCGGCGGGCTTGCGCGGCTTGGCGTCGATCCAGATCGACCGTTTTCGCTTACCAGCGGAGAAGATCGAGGAGATGATTCAGCGCGATGCGTTGGGGTTGTTGGGGCTAAAAGTCGAGTAGAATTGACGATGCAAATGGAGAAAGGTTGCAGAGTGGCAGGTTGCAAGGTTGCAAGGTAAATGCCAGATCGACACTCTGCCACCCTGCAACTTGCAACCCTGCAACCTTGCAACCTTTCTATCAGGAGAAAACCATGATTCACTTCGTTTCTACAATCTGTATTGATGCACCGGGCATCAGAATATCGAGCAGGATCAAATGCGGTGGATCGTAGTGGATGCTGCGCAGCGCGCTCTGTCCGC
>JANLUN010000442.1:0-4385 GCA_031363505.1 Planctomycetota bacterium
TGCCTACCGTCGCTACTACGCTTACTTCGGCCGCTACGAGGTCGACAGCGCGCAGGGAGTCGTTCGCCATTTCGTGGAGAGCAGTCTTCAGCCGCAAGAGACCGGCGTGACGTACGAGCGTCGCTTCAAGCTCGACGGCGACCAGCTGTTCCTCACGGCCACGCCGTTCACGTTCCAGGGCGAGCAGCGATACAACAAGCTCGTCTGGCAACGAGTCGAGTAGGACGAGCGCTGCGCGACGAACCCGATCAGCGTGCGCGCACGCGCTCGAAGCGGGTCGTCGCTCGCAATCCGACGAGCTCCTCCGCCAGCGCTCGATCGTCCTTGTACGCGGGCAGCTGAACGCGTCCGGTCTTGCGTTCGAGGTGCTCGACGCATCCGTCGATCGGGCGTCCTTGCGGCACGCCGATCACGAGGAGGTGCGTCCCGATCGCGAGACCATCGTCGGCGCCGGCGTCGATCGAATACACCGCGTCGTACGCTCGCACGCCATTTGTGCCGCCCTGTTCCGGTCGCCGTCGAATTTCGAGAAGCGAAACGAGTCGGCAGTAGATGGGATCGTCGGGGATCAGGTGCTGAAACTCGATAGGGACTCGCGGCTTGCCCGGCGGGCACTCAGGACGCGCAATCGTTGAACTGACCAGCTCACCCGCGTGGCGGGAGAGCTCGGACAGCGTGCCCGTGTAGCGAAACGGGAAGTGGGGCAAGTCGTAGTCGTTCGCGACCTGCGCGCAGAAGCTCTCCATGCAGCGCTCCGGAACTGCGAACTGCAGATCTCCCCAGGGCACGAAGTACAACGCGTCTTCGAGACCAAACCAACGCCGTGAAGCATCGTCTGATTCTTGAAGCTCGATCTCGACCTTCACCAGCGAGCCTTCGTCGGCGAGGACCTTTCCGAAGCCGACATAGCGTCGGCCGTATTCGCACCGGGATGAACCCATGTGCAGTGTGAAGCCTGCCTCGGGTGCGATCGCGATCGCGGTCGCCCACGAGCCCTTCATGCGATACACACCGGCCCACGCGTGCTCGCCCAATCGTTCGATCTCTTCGAGAAGCTCGGCGTTCCGCGCCGCAGCTTCCTCTTCCGTGCGCATCTCGCGCAGCCGCTGCTGTGCGGTGAACAGCACCGCGCTCACCGGAATCGGTGCGAGCACGACGGTCACCGTTCCCACCATGACGATTCCTGTCGAGAGGGACGCGAAGTGCGCGAGCGCTGGCTTCATGGCATCTTGAAACTAGCAAGGGCGGCTTGGCCGGTAACGATTCGCTCCGTCATCGGGGAATGCGGAAGCGCGGACGAGGTGTCTTTCGTCGTGACTGCACAAGCGCGTGCGTCGCTCGAACAGAGAACCGACCGCTGACCATGAACGTGTCCAGGGACCTCGCGGGGATCACCCAGTCGATGGTCGAGAAGGGCGGAATGGCGTCTAATACGCGGGTGCGGTGGATGCTCTCCAACCGCGGCGTACGCCGCGGGCTGACTTGAAGAAGAGGCAGCAATGAATCGCTCACTCATCTGGCTTGCAGTTGCATGTTTGGCGGGCGGGATCGGCGGCTTCTTCGTGGGCAGCGTCGTCAGCATCGCCGCTTCCGGCCTGTGTCCCGGGTTGGATCCCGGCATCCAGTGGGCAGGAGCCGCTCTCGGTGCCGGGGTCGCGGCGTTCGCAATGCTCGGCGCGCGGCCCGACCCGCGCGCGTGCAATCGCCAAGATCCGCCGATGCCGCCCATCAACTGACGATTCACACACAGGAGCAGAGACGATGTTCGCGCGACTCATGGGGCTGAAGACGATTTCGCCGAAGGCGCTGCAACAACGGATGCAGAGCGAGCAGCTCGCTGTCATCGACGTCAACGCACGTGGCAGCTGGACCGCCGCGCGCGTTCCTGGTGCGAAGCATCTCGATCCGGCCGGGTTCACGGGCAGCGATCTTCCGTCCGACAAGGCTGCGGTTCTCGTCTTCTATTGCTCGAACCCGATGTGCATGAAGGCTCCCAGCGCGGCGCGTCGAGCGAAGGGGCTCGGCTACACGAACGCGCACGTCATGTCGGCGGGAATCAACGGCTGGCTCGCTGCGAAGCTGCCCACGGAGTCGGGAGAGTGAGCGCGCGCCGGAGCATTGATGGCAGCGGAAGGCATCGCCGCGAACGCACTGCGGAACGTCGACGTGGGGCGGACTCCGTTCGCGCATGCGCGTAGAAATCGGACATGTAGAGGCGCTCTTCCGTTATCCCGTGAAGTCCATGGGCGGCGAGCGACTCGAGTCCGCCCATCTCGGCTGGCACGGTCTCGATGGAGACCGGCGTCTCGCGTTCCGGCGGATGCAGGATCGCAGCGGGTTTCCGTGGCTGAACGCGAGCAAGCTCCCCGAGCTGCTCCTGTTTACTCCGCGCCGCCGTGCAGAGGAGGCTCAGGGAGAACTTCCCACGCACGTGCGCACGCCGGAGGGCGAAGAGACGCCCGTCTTTGGAGAGCGGCTGGCCGCGGAGGTCGGACGTCGACACGGCGCTCCCGTGGAGATGATGCAGCTGAAGCACGGCATCTTCGATGACGCGAGCCTTTCCGTCATCGCTTCCGATACGGTGCGCGAGATCGGACGACTCGCAGGCCTGGGCGAGGACGTGCGACGATTTCGCCCAAACGTCGTCGTTCGTCTGGTGCGAGCGGTTCCGTTCCAGGAGGACGAGTGGGTGGGCGGAGTGCTGTCATTCGGTGAAGCGGACGACGCTCCCTCGGTCTCCGTCACGATGCGCGACGTGCGCTGCTCGATGGTGAACCTCGATCCCGACTCGGCGGGCGCTGCGCCGGAAGTGATGAAGGCGATCGTTCGCGCGAACCAGAACAACGCGGGAGTCTACGGCGCGGTCACTTGCATCGGTCGACTGACGGTTGGACAGCGGATCTTCCTATCGGGCGCACAGACTAGGCAATGATCCGGCGGATCAATACCTGACATGCTGTAGCCGGCGCGGAAATCGGAGGCGTTGTTCCGCAGCGATCTCAAGTGCGCTGACTTCCGTGCGATTGCGGTTCGCACTCGCGCTACACACTTGCCCTGAGTGTCACAAATACGCGCGGCGCCGTGCGTGGGTCTGACCTATGGAGTGACTTGCTTCGGTCGGATTGGCCGGAAGCACGACCGACCCAACGCCATCGGGCGCCGCGCCCGAACAGGAGTCAGCTTATGTCATCCGCAAGAATCATCATCATCAGCGCGATTGCGCTCGCTGCTTGCCGCAGCGAAGACTCGCACGTCAACAAGAACCACCGCGCCACGTCGCCGGAGTCGTTCAGTACCCAGGATCCCTACACGGCGAACGACATCCGCACGCGCGACGCGAGCTCCGATTCGGTTGCGTCGTCGCATCGCTACGATTCAGCAGATCGAAGCGGCACGGCCGAAGAGTCATTCGACACGAGCGAGGGGTACGCGGGAACGGCGCAGGAGGCCAGTGCGCGGCGAGGTGCAAGCTCGTTCTCGTCGGCGAACCGAGACTTCGTGACTCAGGTGTTCCATTGCGGACGCTTCGAGGTCCAGAGCTCAGAGCTGGCGCTTCAAAAAGGAATCACCGGCGAGCACCGCGACTTCGCGGAGATGATGGTCACCGACCACGGTCAGGTGAACAGAGAGTTGGAGCGTATCGCGCAACGAAAGGGCATGGCGTTTCCGGTCGCGCTCGACGCGAAGCACGAAGCGAAACTCGAGGAGCTTCGTGAGCTCGATGGCGCCGCGTTCGCGAAGCGGTATCACGACGTGCAGACGACGGGGCACGAGAAGATGGTCCAGATGCTCGAGCAAGGTGTGCGCGACTGCGACGACGCGGAAGTGAAGGCCGTGACGGAGAAGGCGCTGGCCAGTGCGCGCCGCCACCTCGAGATGTTGAACGAGATGGGAACGCCGCGCTGATGTGACGAGGATGCCGGTCGCGCGGTCCGCACTCCGGGGACCGCGCCAGGCGTGGTGATTCGGGGTCACGACGACTCGGCGCGCGTGAATAGGCGCGCCGAGCTCTTTTGTGTGCGTGGTTCCGCGAAGGGTGCTGACACGTTCGTGGTTTCGGGCGAGGATGAGTCCATGCAGTACATGATGCTGGACACGAAGGACCGGAAGGCGCTCCTCGACGACCTGAGCGCGATGCCGGGTTTTCTGACATCGTCGTTCGAATCGCTCACCGCACTCGAAGCCGCAGCATCCGAGTCGGACGATGCGTTCTCTCCCGTCGAACACTGCTGGCATCTGACCGACCTCGAGCGCGAGGGCTACGCCGTTCGCATTCGCCGGCTGCGAGTCGAGCGCGAACCCGAACTACCCGACTTCGACGGGACGCGCATCGCGCAGGAACGCAACTACCGCGCGCGCTCGCTCGCGGAAGGCCTCGCGGCGTT
>JANLUN010000443.1:0-5284 GCA_031363505.1 Planctomycetota bacterium
TCAGGCGTTCGCGTTGCTCGCGCACCCGTTGCTCGCCCGAGGCTCCGCGCACTCCAACACTCACGACGGTTGCAGCAGGCACGTCGTGCACATCCACCTCGCCGTCCGGACCGGTCGTGCCGACATCGGTCGAAACGTAGAGGAAGGCCATGCTTTCGTAGTTGCGGCCCGCCTCCGACGAATCGCCGGTGCTCTCACCCCAGCTCATCTCCACCGGCGCGGTCATCGGGATGCCGTGGGATTGGATGTGCTGGAACAGTTTCCAGAAGGCGCTGTTCTGCTGGCCGAATAGCGAACGCGGCATCGCGGTGCGAGCCATGCGGTAGGCGGGATACGCCAGCACCTCGAACTCGCCGACCACGGTGGCGTCCGGGAAGCCCAGCGGTCGCGGCGACTCGACCAGCGGCGCGAACACGAGATCGCGTGACACCAGCCCGAGCTCCGCACTCAAGTCCGACAGCGCCGCTTTGGATTCCTTGCGCGCCTCCTTCTCGTCCGCCGCGAGCACGGCGCGCGTGATGCGTGCAGCGTTCTGCGATTCGGCGCCCAGAGTTGCGGCCGCGAGCACGGCGGCCGCGCGCAGATCTGGCCAGGCCTGCGCGTTTCCCGGCGAGCGCTCGATCGCCCGACCGAGCTCGGCCGCGGCCTGCGCGCGCAACACGGCGGCTGGAGCAGTCGATCTCCACGTCATCGACGGCGTCGGCGACGCGTGCGACAGCGCGGCGGCGGACGGCTTGGGCACGTTGGGAAGTTCCTGCACTTGGGCCACGAGCGTGAGCATGAGGGACAGCATGGTTGATTGGAGAGCCTGGCCTGATGGACGAACGCAGGGGGTTCGCGCTCGACCGCCTCTTGGATTCAAACGCGCGAGAAGGGCCTCGCAGGCCGCAGCGCGGTGCCGGCTGCGCTCGGGTGCAGGCCCACGGCGGGCGCAACATCCTCAGGTCCGGTGACGCGGGCGAATCGTTCCGAGGCCGCCGTCGACCCCTAGGACTTGCCCCGTCACCCAAGTGTTGGCTGGATCCAGCAGGAACACGATGGCGGATGCGACGTCGCCCGGCTCGCCCAACCGTCCAGACGGGTGCATCGCGATCGAGGCCCTCTCGGCCGACGGACTGGACAAGATCGGCTGCGACAGCGGCGTGCGCGTGAGCCCGGGGGCTACGCAATTGACTCGAAGCGTGCCGGCGTACGTTGCCGCCGCCGAGAGCATGAGTCCCATCACACCGCCCTTGGCAGCAGCGATCGCTTCGTGATGCGCGAGTCCCGTGCGTGCCGCAGCCGACGCCATGAGCACCACCGCGCCGCCGTGGCCCCGCATCGTCCGGCCGGCAGCACGCACGGTCGCGAAGGCCGTCGTCAGGTTCTGAACGATCGTGGACTGGTACTCGCGTGCGCTCGTCAGGTGTGCGGGCTTGATGAGGATCGAGCCAGCGAGGTTCACGACACCGTCGATTCTTCCCAGCTCGTTCGAAGCGCGGTCGAAGAGCGCGTCGACCGCGTCGAAATCACTGGCGTCGACCGTTGCCCACGGCGCGTCGAGCTGTTTCCCCAGCGCGCCCAGTCGCTCGCCATCTCGGCCCGCCAGAAAAACGCGCGCCCCGGAATGCACGAGTCGGTGCGTGGTCGCAGCGCCGATGCCGCCGGTCGCACCCAAGATCAGGAAAGCGGAGGTCGAGAGAGATGATGTGCTCATGATGGATGGGGTTGCTGTTCACGCGCACTCGATCGAGCCTGCTGTGCTTCCGGATAGGGATTCGCTCGTCGATGTTGCGCGAGACTGGGTGCTCACCGGCCGTAGGCGCGGAACGGAGGACGGCGCGCGCAAGAATGCAATTTGTGCCAGTCTGCAACCTCGAGAACTCGAACCGCTCAGTCCCGTCCGCGTCCGCCGGCGAGCAACAGCGACAGCACCTCGGCACGTTGCTGCGGCTGTGTGTCGAACACGCCGCGAAAGGCCGTCGTCAGCATGTCGGACTCGCTCTTCGAAGCGCCGCGCATGCGCATGCACATGTGCTGACCTTCGAGGATCACGGCCACTCCGATCGGTTCCAAGTGCTCGACGATCGCGTCGGCGATCTGGGCTGTCAGGCGCTCCTGCATCTGCAGTCGGCGCGCGAAGACGTCCACCGTGCGCGCGACTTTGGACAGACCACAGACACGATCCTTGGCGGGCAAGTAGGCCACGTGCGCGCGCCCGAAGAACGGCAACAGGTGATGCTCGCACAGGCTGTGAAATTCAACACCGCGCACAGCGACGAGATCATGCCCGCCCTTCGTATGGTGCTCGAACTGCGTCCCCAGGTGTCGTGATGCAAGATCGCGACTGCCGGCGGTGAGCTCGCTCCACGCCTTGGCCGCTCGACGCGGAGTCTCGCGCAGGCCCTCGCGGTCGGGATCCTCGCCGATGGCGAGCAAGATCTCGCGCACGGCGCGCTCGATCCGAGGCCGGTCGACGCTGTCGTTGGGTGACGCGCGCACTCGGTCGGCTTGGCCACGATCGAAGCGGACGACGGACTGCGAATCGCTGAGGTCGAGTTCCGTGCGCATCTCAGCGTCTACCCGGCGTGAAAGCGGGCTGGAGTGCATGGGGATGAATGCTCGATTCCGGAAAGCATTCAAGGCTCTTTGGACGCGCCCCACATGAGCAGGCCTATCGCGGAGCAGACCATGATCGACACGAAGACTCCGAAGCCGAAAACGACGATGTCAGCCACGGTTTTCTCCACCTCCGCTGAGCATCAGCGCGCCGAACGACAAGATCGAAGGCACCCACAGACCTACGAACACTCCTTGGTCCCGGTCGACGAGGAACCACAGGTAGACGGAGAACAGGAACGACAACCCTGCAGCTCCGACGATCAGGGCTTTGGCTTTGCGATAGTTGGACACGGCAGCGAGCTCCGGTGGAGGGACAGGCGACGAGAAGGAGCGACGTTCGCGGCCTTCGTGGGAGGGCGTTCGCCAGTCAGGCGCGTGCGGATGCAGGCGACCAGGAAGACTCGGCTCTGTGCCCAGCGCGAGCGTGAGGATCGCTCCGAGCGGAGGATCTGGTCCGCTCCACCCTGGGGCTCAGCACCCGACCCGCATCCGTTGGCTCAAGTCACAAGAACCGGCACGTTCTCGGCAGCGATCACCGACCTCCTCCCCGACGCGGATCCGGGGCGAGCGCGAGGAGCCCGGCACCCGGTTCCGCCGCTCCGGCGGTACTACGATCACGCAGGTCGCGTTCTCCGATCGCGCGCAGTGCTCCTATGCGCGAACACGCACAAGTGCCGCAGGTCCTTGCGACGCGGCGCTCCGGTGAACGGCACCACCATGCGTTCGAGCACGCGCCAGCACCCGAGTCGATCGCGCACGGGATTCACGAACGGGGGTGATGACGCGGTACGCCGCATTCTTGTGGCCCGAGTGGTGTCGCCCGTGGTGCGCGGGGCCTTGCAGGATCCGCGTCCACCACGAGAAGTGCGCGCTCCAGGGCGCGCGCGCCAAGCAATGCGTTTGCGTCATCTCAGCTCGCGCACCGTGGATGCGTACCTCGGCTGGATGCGCCGCTACTATGAGTTCCACGGCCGGTGTGCAGAGTCCGGCGGACCGCTTGCTCGGAGGATCATGATGCTCGCTTTCCCGCTCCGTCGCCCCGCCCGCGTGTTGCCGTGCTCTGCGCGCGATACAGACAACCCACAGCCTTCGTCGCGTATTCGGCAGACCTGCCTAATACGGCGCACTACCTGGCCGTGTCGAGGGTCACACCGTTGAGACGTAACGAGTTGCGTGGCATTCGCGTCTGGTCACACACCACATCAGACAGACCAGTGCACCACGTTCGTGATCTTCATGCAGGTCTGTCCAATACACGTTGGGCAGGCCAATGAAGCACGGCACCGCTCTTCGTAACACCCTGTGCACCACCCTCACAAGTGGCGCCTTGGTCCCGTTCGCCTTGACACTGCTCGTCATCGCCAGCGCGTGCATCAAGCCACCCGGCGACACGTCGGCCGCGAGCAAGAACGGCGCAAACCAACCCGATGCCGATGCGCCCGCTCCGCCGCCCGACGACCCGATCAGCCAGTTCGTACGCCGCATCCACGAGGACCGTCGCGGTCACATGTGGCTCGGTACCAACGGCGACGGCGTTGCGCGTTGGAATGGTGAGGCCCTCGAGTACTTCTCGCTCCCTCAGGGCTTCAGTGGGGTCGCGGTGCGCGGGATCGTCGAGTGTGCCGACGGCAGCCTCTGGTTTGGGACTGAAGGCGGTTTGACGAAGTTCGACGGCGCGTCATTTACGAACTACACCGTGCGCGACGGACTGGTCAGCGACGACGTCTGGTGCCTCGCCTTCGACCGTCGTGGCGAGCTGTGGGTGGGTACGCTGCAGGGAGTGTGCCGGTTTGACGGTGCCCGATTCACGGCGTTCGAGCTACCAGAGGCCGAACCGGATCCAATGGTTGGCGTGACTAGCGCGCGCATGGTTCGCAGCATCACCGAGGATCGGGCCGGCCGCCTGTGGTTCGGCACCAACGGCGGCGCCTACGTCTACGACGGCAAGTTGCTGCGCAACTACAACGAGGCGGACGGACTGTCGAACGACAACGTCAACAGCATCGTCGAGGATCGGAACGGCCGCTTCTGGTTCGCGACGCACCACAACGGCGTCTGCTACCTGGACGGAGAGACGTTCACCGCCGTCACCGACGCCGACGGCGTCGAAGGCACAGAAGTGTGGGACCTCTTCATGGACCGGGCCGGTGA
Organism: Planctomycetota bacterium; assembly: GCA_031363505.1. Taxonomy (GTDB): domain Bacteria; phylum Planctomycetota; class UBA1135; order UBA1135; genus JANLUN01. The sequence goes on from JANLUN010000443.1 coordinate 4,753, forward strand.
GATTTGGTTTCCCGTCGAGAACTCCGGCCTTTACCGTTTCAACGGCAAGAGGTTCCAGCGCTACCGTGAGGCCGAGGGGCTGACGAGCAATGCGATCCAATGCACGCACCAGGGCCTGGATGGGCGGCTGTGGTTCGGCGGCCATCGCGGCCTGTTCCGTCTCGAAGGCGAGGCCATTGTTGCCGTCACGCGCGTCGGGCCGTGGCGTTAGTCGGTTCAATGAACTCGGCATGTCCGCAGGTGACGCAAACGAGCGTATGAGGTCGGCGCTGATTCTCGGCGGTAAACAACTTGATGCGCTTTGGGCCGCAGTTGCCAATGACACAGAAGCAGCTCTCCTCACGCGGACGAGGGTGAGGAGGCTGCCCAACATGCCAAGGCAGCGGACCGGCCTTCGGCCGGCCGCTGATCGGCAGCGCGTTAGGCGTTCTCGCACCTCTCTAGTGAACCGAACCAACAACACCCAAAATAACAGCACATGAGAAGCACCGAAAAGAACAACCTACTCAAGTGGAACACCATCCTTTGGCTC
>JANLUN010000260.1:0-7572 GCA_031363505.1 Planctomycetota bacterium
CTCGAAGGCGGCGAGGATGGTCTCGATCAGAACGGTCGCCTTGATCGTGCCCGCGCGCAGACCGAGCTCCTGCTGCGCGTTGAGGAACACTTCGTTCCAGAGGCGCGCCTCGAGATGGCTCTCCATCTTGGGCAGGTAGAAGTAGGGAGCCGTGCCCCGCGCCACGAGCTCTTTCGCGTTGTGGAAGAAGTACAGCGCGAAGTCGAACAGCGCCGCCGAGACAGGCGCACCGTCGACGGTCACGTGTCGCTCGACGAGGTGCCAGCCGCGCGGCCGGACCAGCAGCACCGCCGTCTTGTCGTTGAGACGGTAGAGCTTGCCGTTCTCGATGTTCGTGTACGTGATCGTGCGTCGGACTGCGTCGCGCAGGTTCACTTGGCCCTGGATCACGTTCTCCCACGTCGGAGCGTTCGAGTCCTCGAAGTCCGCCATGAAGACGTTCGCGCCCGAGTTCAGCGCGTTGATGACCATCTTTCGCTCGACGGGACCCGTGATCTCGACACGGCGGTCGAGGAGATCGGGCGGCAGCGGCGCGACCTTCCAATCGCCCGCGCGCACCTCGGCGGTCTCGGGAAGGAATCTCGGGAACACGCCGCGATCGATGTCGGCTTGCACGCGTGTGCGGCGCTCGAGCAGCTTTCTGCGCTCAGGTTCGAAGCGTCGCACGAGGCGCGCGAGGAACTCGAGAGCTTCGCGCGTGAGAACCGCGTCCGAAGCCGCGTCGCGTGCTCCCAGAACCTGAACTCCCGGCGGTGATTCGACGATGGTGCGAGACGTCATGAGGGCGTTGCGTGCGACCCGTCCGAAGCAGGAGTTCCCCAACTCCCGCGCTGCCACCCCAAGAGAACCCCAAGATCTCGGGTCAGGCAAACGGGAGATGCGAATTGCGCGCGGGTCGCGCGGCGTTGCTCAATAGTCTCCGCGAGTTCGAATCTCGCTAGACAGTTTCCAGGAGAAACTGCGTTCGCCGCCCGGCGCGCAAGAGTTTCTCGAAGGGCCGCGGAGTCAGACGACGTGGCCGTGTTCGCTGAACTGCAGCGTGTGCAGCCGCGCGTAGATCCCGTTCTGCGCGAGCAGCTCGTCGTGCGTGCCCCGCTCGCGCAGCCGACCGCGGTGCATCACGAGGATCTGGTCGGCGTGGCGCACCGTCGAAAGCCGGTGAGCGACCACGAGCGCCGAGCGGCCGGAGAGAAGTTCGCGCGTGGCGGCTTCGATACGCGCTTCCGTGGCCGAGTCGACGCTCGCCGTGGCCTCGTCGAGGATGACGATGTCCGGCCGGCCCGCGAGCGAGCGCGCGATCGCCAGCAGTTGCCGCTCGCCGGTCGAGAACGTCATGCCGCGCTCGGCGACGGGGTGGTGGATCCCGCCGGCCAGGCGCGCGATGAGCTCGTCGGCGCGGCTGGCTTCGAGCGCGAGCTCGAGCGACTCCTCGTCGACCTCGGGCCGGTCCATCACGAGGTTCTCGTGGACGGTGCCGGCGAACAAGAAGTCCTCCTGGAGCACCAGCCCGAAGCGTCGACGCAATGCGGCGAGCGGAATCTCGCGCAGGTCGATCCCGTCGACCGTGATGCGGCCGGATGTCGGGTCGTAGAAGCGCAGCAGCAAGTTGACGAGCGTCGACTTGCCCGCGCCCGTCGCGCCGACGACCGCGACGGTTCTCCCGGGCGGGATCTCGAAGCTGACGTCGTGCAGGACTTCGACGCTGCCTTCGTAGGCGAACGAGACATGTTCGAAGCGCACGTGCCCGGCGGTTCGCGGCAAGTCGCCGGCGAGATCGGTGCGCGGGGCGTCGTGGATCTTCGGCTGCGTGTCCAGGACGTCGAAGATGCGCTCCGCGGAGGCGAACGCGCTCTGCAAGATGTTGTAGCGCTCACCGAGCTCGCGGATCGGGCTGACGAGCATCGCGACGTAGAACCAGAACTGCACGAACTGGCCGTACGAGAGCTCGCCGCGCGTGATCGAAAGCCCGCCGACCCACAGAGTCGATCCTTGGATCCCGCTGACGACGAAGTCGATCACGGGGAAGAACAGCGCGAAGAGGAAGATCGTGCGCAAGTTCGCTTTCAAGTAATCGGAAAGCAGTCCCCCGAAGCGCGCCGAGACTTCACGCTCGCGGCGGAACACTTGGACGACGCGGAAGCCTTGCAGCACTTCTTGCAGGTAGCCGTTGAGACGCGCCAGACGCGCACGCACGGCGCGGTGCGCATTGCGCGCGCCGCCGCGAAAGATGAGGCTCGTCCCGATCAGGAAGGGCGTCCCCGCCGCGACGACGAGCGCGAGCTGCCAGTCGAGCCAGAACAGGAACGCAAGGAGGAGCACGACCTTCGTCAGGTCGAAGAGCAGCGTGATGATGCCCGACGTGAACATCTCGTTCAGGTTCTCGACGTCGCTCGTGACGCGCGTCACGAGTGCGCCCGTCGGACGCCGGTCGAAGAACGAGAGATCGAGGCGCTGCATGTGACGGAAGAGTTGCGCGCGCAGGTCGGCGATCACCACTTGTCCGGTGTGGTTGAGCTGCGCGACCTCGAGGTAGCGGCACGCGATCGACGCCGCGACGACGACGAGGTAGATGCCGACCCACATCCAGAATTGACTGAGCTGCGCGGAGACATCGACGGCGGAGTCGATTGCACGTGCGGCTTGCGCGCTGGCCACCGGCCCGTCGAGCGCGTGACGCCACACCCACGGACCCGCCAAGTCGAGGGCGAACAAGACGCCGAGCACGCCGAAGCTCTTCACGAAGAGTCCCGTGTGCGGTTTCGCAAAGCGCAGGAGCCGCCGCATCAGCGAGCTGTCCCACGCCTTCGAGGCGACGTAGTCGTCGTCGAGTTCGCTCATAGCACCGAGAGCTCGCTCTGCGCCTGTTGTCGCTGCCACGTGCTCTGGTACCAGCCGGCGCGCGCGACCAGGCTCGCGTGCGTGCCTTGCGCTTCGATCCGTCCGTTGCGGTCGAGCACGACGATATGGTCGGCGCGCGCGACCGAGCTCAATCGGTGCGCCGCGATCACGACCGTTCGGCCGCGACCGGCACGGCGCAGGTTCGCGAGAAGGCGCGTCTCCGTATCGGTGTCGACGGCCGACAGCGCATCGTCGAGCACGAGGATGCGCGGATCGCGTGCGAGCGCGCGCGCGATGCACGTGCGCTGTCGCTGTCCGCCCGACAGAGTCACGCCGCGCTCGCCGATCAATTGGTCGAGCCCGTTCGGAAACGTCGCGACCTCGTCGGTCATGCACGCGAGGTCGACGAGTTCGCGGAGGCGCTCCTCCGAGAGCGGCTCCTCCGCGCCGAACGAGATATTGTCGCGGTAGGGCTCCGAGAACAGGAAGCTGTCCTGCGGCACGTAGCCGAGCGCGCCGCGCAACGTCGCGAGGGAGAGCGAGCGGGCCGGCACGCCGTCGAGCTCGATTTCACCTTGCGAGTCGAACAGTCGCCCCAGGAGCAGGAGGAGCGTGGTCTTGCCCGATCCTGTTGGACCGACGACGCCGACGACGCTGCCCGCCGGGATGTCGAGCGTGATGTCGTCGAGCGCGGGTCTGTCAGCGCCCTCGTACGTGAAGCGGACGTGTCGCAGCTGCAAGTGACCGCGCACGGTGGGGAGCGGGGTCGGCACATCCGGCTCAAGGATCTCCGAGCGCGCGTCGAGCAGCTCGTCGACGCGTTTCGCGCTCGAGAGCGCGCGCGGATTCATCCCCGCGATCCAGCCGACGGCGATGATCGGCCAGAACACCTTGAACGTGAGGTCGATGAACTTGAAGAGATCGCCGGCCGGCAGCGTGCGGTCGATCATCGCGAGACCGCCGATCACGAGGATCGCGACGAACGTGAAGTCGTTCGCGGCGTGCGTCAACGCGTGCGTCAGCCCGCGCGAGCGGCCGAGCTGCACTTGGTTGACCATGTTCCGCTGCGACGCCGCGTCGAACTTCGCCACCTGCTGCTCTTCGCGGCCGTAGCCCTTCACGATGCGGATGCCGGAGAAGTTCTCCTGCGCGCGATGGCTGATGTCGGCGAGCGACTCCTGAACCGCCTCGCTGTACTTGTGGAGACGCGGCGTGAAGACCTTCATTCCCAGGCCCATCAAGACGAGCGGCAGCGCCATCGCAGCGGCCAGCGGCGCGTTGAGCGAGAAGAGCAGCGCCATGCTCACCGGAATCATCACGAGCGCGCCGAGCGTGTACATCACGCCCGGCCCGAGGAACATGCGGATGTTCTCGACGTCGGACGTGACGCGCGAGACGACGTCGCCCGAACGGCTCTTGTTGTGGTACGCGAACGAGAGCGACACGAGCTTGTCGAACAGCTCCTGCTTGAGCTCGTTCTCGACGTAGCGCGACACCGCGACGATCCACCAGCGCTGCAAGAAGCGGAACACGCCCTTGAAGGCCGAGAGTCCGATCACGATCCAAAAGGCCTTCGGCAGGATCTCGGCGCCCGAGCCTTGCCGCAGGTCGTCGAGCGCGTCGCCGATCACGATCGTGATGCCGACGTCGCCGAGCTGCGCCAGCGGGATGCAGAGGAATCCCGGGATGAGCTGGCGGTTGTGGCGCAGGAAGCGCCGGAAGAACTTCCACAGTCGGCGCACGGGGATCAGTCTTTAGGACGGAGTGCGTGCACCGACTCGATCATCCGAGCAAGTTCGGCATCCAGCTCGTCCGCGCCGCGCACCGCTGCTGCGCGCAGCGTGGGGAACGTCTCCGAACCGTAGCCGTCCTCGAGACCGGGCGTCCACAGTGGATTCCGGTACCAGGGCCTGCTCGGCACTCCGGCCGGTACCGACAACGCGGCATAGAACCGTCCGCTGCCGATCGCGCCCGACGCGCTCGCGAGCTCGTCGAAGCTCGTCACCAATCGATCGGCGCGCTCGGCACCGAGCCAACCGCCTGCGCTGTCCTCGCCGACTTCGGTGCCTGCGGCACGCGCCAGTCGCGCGAGCTCGCGTGCCGCTTCGTTCGCATCGAACGACGAGCGCCCCGCGCGCGCGAGTTCGGTGAGCAACTCGTCGAACACGCGACCGAGCGCTTCGTGCCCGAGGAAGCCCGGATCGATGTAGCGGTCGACATGCGAGAAGTCGTCGAACGTCGTGTGGTACTGCCCGCCCGCGGCGCCGCCGAATCCGACCTCGAGCATCGGCAAGTTCAAGTGATGAACGAACGCGGCGAAGTCCGAGCCTGATCCGGGCAGCGAGAAGCGCGGACCTGTCTCCCCAGCGGCCTCGACCCATTCGTCCCAGAGCGTCGCGGGCTGCGGTTCGCCCGTGCGCGGTACCGCGGGCAGCGCGCGCAGCACGCGCTCGAGCGTGCCGAGCATTCCCGGCGATCCCGTCGCGCCGCGGAACTTAGTGCCGTGCACGCCGACGTCGGCGTTGACGTACGCGACGCAGCGTTCTTGCAGCCAAGCGGCGTTCGCCTCCGCCCACTCCGTGCTGCCGATCAAGCCGAACTCCTCGGCGTCCCAGAAGCACAGGAGAATCGTGTTCGCGGGTCGCGTTCCGGCGCGCGCGCGCTCGCCGAGATGCGCCGCCGCACGCAGCAGGGCCACGGTGCCCGCGCCGTCGTCGTTCGCTCCGCGCACCCACGCATCGCGGTGCGCACCGGCGATCACGACATCGTCGCTCGCTCCGGGGAGTCGGCCGATGACGCTGACGATCGTGCGCAGCTCGCGCGGCATGTCGAGCGCGAGTCGCGCTTGCACAGGGCCCGGTCCGATCTTCTGCGGCTTGACGTTTCCGTCGTCCGCTTTGACTTCGACCTCCGCGAGCCGCGCGAGCAGCATCTGCGCCTCTCGCGATCCGATCGGCAGACACGGGATGCGCGGGAGCGACGACGCGAGGTCTTCGCCCGCGATCCGGCGCGCACCGGTTTCGCCGGGCTTCGGCGAAGCCCAACCGGGTGTCGACGGATCGCCGGGGATGCGGCCCATCGGCGAGATCGAGCCGCGCTGCGCTTCCCAGTCAGGCTTCCACGCTCCCTCGGGCCACACCGGTCCGCGCTCGCTGCCGTCGCTCGACGCTTCATCGAACAAGAGGACGCCGGCGCAACCGTTCTGCGTCGCGAGATCGACTTTGACACCGCGGTAGCAACGGCCGTAGCGAACGAGCGCGATCGTGCCGCGCACGTCGACACCCAGCGACTTCAAGCGCTCGAAGTCGGCGCGCTGCCCGTAGCCCGCGTCGACGACGAGCGCGCGCACGGTGCCGCTCGCCGACCAGGCGTTGTACTTGGGCACGTCGCCGGGCGGGCGCGCGTCGGGATCGAAGCACTCCATGCGCTCGCGCACGGGCGCCTCGCTCCAAGCGTCGGCGTAGATCGAGAACTCGACCCGGCGCGGATACGTGAGGAGCACTTCGCGTTCGTCGAGCTCGACTTGAAAGCCGGCCTTTTCGAGGTGACGGCTCACCATGCGCGCGCCGACGCGCGAGCCGCTCGTGCCCGCGAGGCGTGTCGATTCGCACAGTTCGAGCAAGAGAGCGCGCGCGGGCGGGGGATCGTCGCCCCCCCGTGCGGCGGAGCCGCACGGTAACGTGGCGACAAACGCGAGGAGCGTGCCCAGTGTGCGATCGACGTTCATCATCCAATGCATCACGCCCCCCCAGGATAGAGTGTGCCGCGCGCGCTGGCTCGCCCGGAGCGGCGCACAGTCTGCAAGCCCTGTGAAATTCGATCCGCGGCGCTAGGCTTCTCCGCCGGTCCAACGCTCGCGCCATGCAGGATCCGCCCTTTTTGTTCGACGCCGTCGTGTTCGACCTCGACGGCACTCTGGTCGCCACCGACCAATTTTGGGTGGACGCGGCGCGCGCCGGCGCGAAGCGCGCGTTCCAGGAGCTCAAGCTCGAGCGCGAGATGCCGAGCGCCGAGCAGTGGATGATGGTCGTCGGCTTGCCGCTCGCGCTCGGGTTCGAGCTCGTGTTCCCGGATCTCACGGCGGAGCAGCGCGCGCGCGTCCTCGCGCGCTGCGTCGAGGAGGAGAACCGCGCGCTGCGTGCCGGACGAGCGGCGCTGATGCCCGGAGCCGCGGAAACGCTGGCCGATCTCCGCGCGCGCGGCGTGCGTCTCGGAGTCGCCAGCAATTGCGGGCAGAGCTACCTCGACACCGTGATGAACGAGCTCGGCCTCGCGCGCTACATCGAAGCCGCGCGCTGCCTCGATTCGCCCCGCGTGCAGTCGAAGGGCGGAATGGTCGCCGATCTGCTCGAGACGTTCCAAACGCGCGCGGCGGTCATGGTGGGGGACCGGCTGAGCGATCGCGACGCGGCGTGGGAGAACGGACTCCCGCATGTCCACGTGACGCGCGGGTTCGCACGCTATGCCGCGGGGACCGCGGCCGGCGGAGAAGAGGTGCAGTGCGAGGCGCAGATCGACGATCTCACGGAGCTTGCGCCGCGACTGGCGCGGCGGGGGACGTGGATCGAAGGCACGCTCAAGAAGCTGGGCTACTTCGCGAAGGAAAGACCGCGGACGCTCGGGATCACCGGCCACTCGGGCAGCGGCAAGACGCTTTTCGCTCGCGACGTCGCGCGCGTGCTGGCGCTGCGCGACGTCCCCGTTGCGGTCGTCGCGCTCGAAGACTTCGCGCGA
>JANLUN010000500.1:0-4826 GCA_031363505.1 Planctomycetota bacterium
CGCCGTCGAGCGAGCCGTCGGCACCGGGTGCGAAGGCCTCTGGTGCCGGTAGAGATCCGGGCGTCGAGACGACGTACTACGACGACGCGCACACGCAAAAGCAAGCGGAAGGGAAGCGCGTCGACGGAAAACGTCAGGGCCACTGGAAAGCGTGGCACGAGAACGGACAGCTCGCGTACGAGGGCGACTTCAACGCCGACGCGCCGGACGGACTCGCGACGGGTTGGCATCCGAGCGGGAGCAAGGCGTTCGAGAAGCACTGGTCGAACGGCAAGCGCGAGGGAGCGAGCGTCGAGTGGTACGAGAACGGCCAGAAGCGCGTCTCGCAAACCTACGCCGCGGACGCGCCGGTCGGACAGTCGATCGAGTGGTATCCAGACGGCAAGAAGATGCGCGAAGGCTCCTACGCGAACGGCAAGCAGGACGGCGCGTGGACGTCGTGGCACTCGAATGGTCAGCGTTCCTCGGCCGGCGAGTACAAGGACGGACTGCAGATCGGCCCCTGGCAGAGCTGGTTCCCCGACGGAAAGATCGAGAAGGAGGGCCGGTTCGACGAGGGCAAGCACGCCGGCCCGTGGCGCCGCTACTTCGAGAACGGCAAGGTCCGAGAAGAACTCGAGTTCGTGGCCGGCGTGCAGAGCGGGAGCGCCAAAGCTTGGCACTCGGATGGAACACCGGCGAGCGAAGGTCAGTTCACGCACGGCAAGCGCTCGGGCGAATGGAAATACTGGAAACCCGACGGCACGCTCGACGCGGAGCAGTCGGGCTCGTACGTCGACGACGTGAAGGTCGGATCCTCGAACGCACAAGGCGGCGGTTAGACCGCCGAGCGACATGAAGCTCGAAACAGAGCGCGCCAGCGCACCCCGCACCGATGTTCCCGTGTGGTCCGCGATCGATGCGGAGCGCGCGCGGCAAGAAAAGCAGCTCGAGCTGATCGCTTCGGAGAACCACGCTTCGGCGGAGGTGATCGCCGCGATGGGCACGGTGCTCACGAACAAGTACGCGGAAGGATATCCGGGCCGGCGCTACTACGGCGGGTGCGAGCACGTCGACACGGTGGAGGATCTCGCGCGCGACCGCGCGAAGTCGCTCTTCGGCGCCGCGCACGCCAACGTCCAGCCGCACAGCGGAACGCAAGCCAACATCGGCGCGTTGATGACGCTGTGCGCGCCGCGCGACAAGGTGCTGGCGATGTCGCTCGACCACGGCGGCCACTTGAGCCACGGTCACCCGAAAAACTTCTCGGGCGTCTTCTACGAGATCCATTCGTACGGAGTCGACAAGAAGACTGAGCGCATCGACATGGACCAAGTGCGCGACTTGGCGCTCAAGATCCGTCCGAAGTTGCTCCTCGCGGGCGCGTCCGCGTACTCACGCACGCTCGACTTCGCGGCCTTCGCCGAGATCGCGCGCGCGGCAGGTGCGCTCCTGCTCGTCGACATGGCGCACATCGCCGGCCTCGTGGCGGCGAAGTTGCACCCTTCGCCCGTCGGTCATGCCGACGTCGTGACGATGACGACGCACAAGACGCTGCGCGGCCCGCGCGGAGGTCTGATCGTGTGCGGACCGGAGCACATCAAGGGGATCAACAGTGCGATCTTCCCCGGCGGGCAAGGCGGACCGTTGATGCACGTGATCGCCGCCAAAGCGATCGCGCTCCGCGAAGCTTCCCAGCCGTCGTTCGTTCAGTACCAGAAGGCCGTGATCGAGAACGCGCGCGTCTTGGCCGACGCGCTCACCGAGCGCGGACTGCGCATCGTCTCGGGCGGGACCGACAACCACTTGATGCTCGTCGACGTCAGCCCGATGAAGCTCTCGGGCAAAGAAGCGGAGGACGCACTCCACCGCGTCGATCTCACCTGCAACAAGAACCTGATCCCGTTCGATCCGCGGCCGCCGATGGAAGCCTCGGGAATCCGTTTGGGCACGGCCGCCGTCACGACGCGCGGACTCTCCCGAGAGCACATGCGCAGGCTCGCGGGTTGGATTGCCGACGTCTTGGCGAAGCGCGACGACGAGGCCACGGCGCGCAGAGTGCGCGCTGAAGTCGCCGAAGTCGCGACGGCGTTTCCGATCTACCCCCAGGGGACGTGAACGTGCGTCCGCGATGCTCCCGATGAACCGACGCCGACCGTCTCTCCTGTTCCTCGTCCTGCTCGGCGCGTGCTCTGGCGAAAGCGACGTTTCCAAGTCGACCGCGCCGACCGCGCAGAGTTCGCCTGCCGCGAAGTCGAGTGCGTCCGTCTCGACGTCCGGCGCGCCGTCGATGCCGAGCTTTCTCCTGATCACCATGGACACGACGCGCGCCGACCGCATCGGCGCGTACGGCTACGCGAAGGCGGAGACGCCGAACATCGACCGGCTGGCCAAGAACGGCGTGCGTTTCGCGCGTGCGTACTCGGCTGTGCCGTACACGCTGCCTTCGCACACGAGCCTCTTCACCGGTGTCTATCCGCCAGAGCACGGAATCCACGTGAACGCGACGACCGGTTTGCCGGCCGATCTACCGACGATGACCGACGCGTTCGCATCGCGCGGCTATCGCACGGGTGCGTTCGTGTCGGCGGCGGTCCTCGACTCGAGCTACGGGCTCTCGCGCGCGTTCGACGTGTACGACGACGACCTGGGGCCGGGCGCGACGCAGGCGGTCATCGCGCAGTCGCGGATCGGCGCGCGCGTCGCGGAATCGGCGATCGCGTGGCTGGAGTCCGCGCCCGACCGGCCGTTCTTCTGCTGGGCGCACTTCTTCGATCCGCACGCGGGCTACGAGCCGCCTGCTCCGTACAGGGACCGTCTCGAGCATCCGTACGACGGAGAGATCGCGTACATGGACGCGCAGATCGGTCGGCTGCTCAGCTGGCTCGAAGCGCGCGATCTCTTGTCGACGACGCTCGTCATCGCGGCGGCGGATCACGGTGAAGGCCTGGGCGAACACGGAGAGAAGACGCACGGCGTGCTGCTCTACGACTCGACGATGCACGTGCCGCTCGTCATGTCGCAACCCGCGAAATTCTCTGGTAGCCGCGTTTCGAACGATGTGGTGTCGCTGGTCGACGTGTTTCCGACCGTGTGCGAGGTGATGGGATTCGAGGTGCCGCGCGGAGTTCGCGGGCGGAGCCTCGTTCGTGCGATGCGCGGGGAGGCGCTCGAGCCCCGCTCGATCTACGGCGAGAGCGAGTACTGCAAGCTCAACTTCGGTTGGAGCGGGATGTACAGCCTCTCGAGCGCGGCCTGGAAGTACATCGGCTCCCCGGGGCCGGAGCTCTACGAGCGCGAACGTGATCCGCGCGAGGAGAAGAACCTCGCCGGTGAAGAGGGCCCGCGCGCGACGCAGATGGCGACGGAGCTCTCGAAGCTGCGCGATTCGCTCTCGACGCGCGTGCTCACGCCTACGCCCGTCGATCCGGAGGTCCTCGCGCGCGCCGCGGGACTCGGGTACGTGGGGGACGCAGACGCGGGCGCGGAGGACGATCCCGAAGCGGCGCGGATAAACCCGCGCGACAAGCTCGAGCTCATCGAGAAGTTCCACAACGCGATCGGGCTCGGCCAACACGGGCGGTTCGCGGACATGATCGAGCCACTGCAAGAGGTAGTCGCCGAGTATCCGAATGGACTCGGGTTCCGCACGGAGCTCTCCACGGCGCTCATGCAAGTGGGACGCCTCGAGGAAGCGAAGGCGCAAGCGCAGGCCGCGATCCAACTCGATTCGAAATACCATCCGGCGCACGTCGCGCTCGGCAACGCGCTGCAAAAGGAAGAGCGCTATCAGGAAGCACTCGACGAGTTCACCAGGGTGCTGGAGCTGAAGCCCGAGATCCTGCTCACGCACACGAACTTCGTCACGTGCCTCGTGAAGCTCGGTCGTGTCGACGACGCGCTCGTGCACGCGCGCCTCCTCGTCGAGAAGAAGCCGCTGAAGCCGGACTATCGGATCGGCCTCGCGAGCCTGTTGCGTCAAGCGGGACGCGTGGACGAGCTGAAGACCGTGCTCGAAGACGGACTCGCGCAGCAGGACGCGGGGCTGCGCGTGTTCGCGGCCTGGGAGTTTGCCACGAGCCCGTCGGAGTCCGTGCGTGACGGCGCGCGCGCGGTGGGGCTCTGCGAAGAGCTCCTCGCCGCCGGTATTCCGCGCGACCCGGACATCCTCGATACGCTTGCAGCCGCGTACGCAGAGGCCGGTCGATTCGACGACGCCGTGAAGACGGCCGACGAAGCGATCGAGCTCGCGAAGACGCGACAGCGTGCTGACCTCTCCGAAGCGATCGCGGGGCGCGCGGCGCTCTATCGCTCGAAGCAGCCGTTCCGCGCGAAGTGAACTGTGTCCCTCCGCGGACCGCGATGGCATCGCGTTCTGCACTCGGCCTGCAAACCGGGTGTGCTCTCTGCACGGCGCGGAAGGACGGTGATTAAAGCAGCCAGGGCCGGCAGGGTTTTCACCTGCCGGCCCTGGCACGATCCGCGAGTCGCTAACCGGGTTTCCCGAATAGACGCCGCAGGATTCAGATCACTCGCTGTCGACGGTGTCGCCGAACGGACCGTCGGCGAGGAGGTCGCCGTTGTCTTGTTCGCCGAGCGTCCAGGGCAACGTGGCGCTCTGGTGGAAGCGCACGCGCTCGATCAGGAGGGCTTGGATCGCCGGGTCCAGAATCGCGGCCGACTGCGAGGTCGCGATCTTGCCATCAAGCCGCATCCAACCCGTCGCGATGCCGGGAGCGCCCAGGATCTCTTGCGGGTTGTCGTTGGTTTGGGTGAGCAAGAAGTTGTTGTCGAACACGCTCGAGATGTGACGGAGCGGAATGCGCTCCCAGCAGCGGAAGCGGTGT
>JANLUN010000520.1:0-4364 GCA_031363505.1 Planctomycetota bacterium
GCTGGCAATCGCGCTCCTCGCTGACAGCGAGGAGATCGCTTGGCTTTCGAGGTCAGGTTCACCGCGACCATTTCCGCAACACACGCAGCGTTGTACTGGCGCGCCCGATTGGATTTGAACCAACGGCCTGCGGTTTAGGAAACCGCTGCTCTATCCAGCTGAGCTACGGGCGCGTGAACGAGGAGGCTAGCCGATCGTCCCGACACGCGCATCCGCAGTGATGCGAGGCGCCCACTCGTTCCGCGGGTCGCGCGCCTTGAGAGCCGCGATGAGTCGAGCGCGCGCCCCGTCGACGACCTCGCCGAGTGCATCGACGACGAAGTGTTCGCGCGACCCACTCAATGGATCTCGAACCGGCCGCTCGGAACTTTTTCGGCGATCCCGTGAGAAAAGAGACCCCCCCGCCGCAATACCCGGTGATCAAGTTCGCGGCGGGAAGCAGCCACCTCCGGCGATGCCCTCTCCGCCCGGCGACATCCGAGCGCTCGGTCTGCCTCCTCGGATCGTCCACCCTGTCGGCAGATTCCTCGCACGAAGGAGTGCATCCATGTTCCGTCTTCTCACCAAGCTCGTCCCCGCCGTCCTGGCCAGCCTCGTTTTCGTCGACGTCGCGAGTGCGCTGCACGCGGTCCCCATGAAGTCAAAGGCGGTGGGCACGATCACGAGCGTTGTCCCCGGCACCTTGTCGTTCACGGAGTCCGGCAAGGCCACGCACTTCGGCAACTTCTCGGTCGTCGGCAGCAGCGACTTCGACCTCCTCGGCAATCTGTCCAACGGCCACTTCACGACCACCACGGCCGACGGCGCGACGATCACAGGCACGCTGTCTGGAACGTATGCGCCCCAGCCTTCGGGGAAGATCCAGCTCAACGTCACGGTCGTTTGGCTCGAAGGAACTGGACGTCTTGCGGGCGTCACCGGCCAGGCGAACATCGTCGCGTTGCTCGACGCGTTGGCGCCCGGCGCCGCGTTCAGCTACGCAGGTCTCGGGCACCTCGTGCTCCCGTAGCGATCGCGAGCTCGGCAGCGAGACAGAGGGCCGACACGCCCTCTGTCTTGCTGCACGTTCGCACCCTACCTCGCGCGCCGCGCGAACGAGGACTCGTCAGCGAACGCTCGCGGCCCGCCAGCGATCGGCGTCTTCCTTCCGGTCCAGCTCGTCGCACAGCGCAGCCAGAGTGCGCGCAACCTTCAGCGTCTTCGCGTCCTTGGCGCCGAGTCGTTGCTCGAACGCCTGATAGGCCGCGAGCAATTCGGACTCGGCTTCGTCGAAGCGACCGAGATCACGCAGGCAGCTACCGAGCTCGCTGCGGGCGAGGGCGCGGTTGTGGTGCGTCTCGCCCAGCACGGCGGAGTACGTCTCGGCGCACGCGCGCAGCAGAGGTTCGGCCGACGCCGGATTGCCTTTCTCGCGCAGCGTCGCGCCCAGATGCATCAAACATTCGGCGACCTTCGCATTGCGCTCCCCGAACACCGCGGTACGGATCTCGAGCGAGCGCCGGATCAGCGACTCCGCCGCGGCGAAATCGCCTTTCTCGCGCTGGGTCCTCCCGAACGCGAGCAAAGTGAAAGCCGTGTCCGGGTGGTTGGGCGGAAGACTGGCATCCTGCAGCGTGAGCGCTTCGCGACAGAGCGCGAGCGCGTCGTCGAACTCGCCGCGTGTCCTCAAGAGCGAAGCCAGGTTGACGAGGGCGAGCGGCAGCCTGGGATCCTCGCCTCCCGTTGCTGCGCGGCGTATGTCGACCGTCTTGCGCATGCACTCGATCGCCTGATCGAGATCGCCCGTCGCGTAGACCGCGAGCGCCAAGTTGTTCATCGATTGCGCGATGTCGGGATGCGCCGGTGGAAGGATGCGTTGGCGCATCTCCAGGCTCTGCCGGAGCAGGTCCACAGCCGCCTGGCTCTGGCCCTGATTCCGGCGCACCTCGCCGAGGTTGTTGAGCATGCGCGCGATCTCCGGGTGATCGCCGCGGACGAGCTCGCGCTCGATCGCGAGCGCGAGCTGAAAGTTCTCGTCGGCCGCGTCCAGCTCTCCGCGCGATAAGCAGATCGAGCCCAGGCTGTTCAGGTACGACGCGGTACTGCGGTGTCGCTCGCCATTGGTGCGGATCGAAACCTCGACGGCTTCCTGCATCAGCGTCTTCGCTTCCGCGAGCTCTCCGCGATCCTCGAGGAGCTGAGCGAGCAGGTTGAGCGTCGTAAGTCGCTCCGGGTCGTCGTCCCGCTCGCTCGAAGCCCAGGTCGCGAGCGAATCGCGCGCCATCTGTTCCGCTCCGGCCGCGTCGCCGCGATGGCGCAGGATGTCGCCGACGCCGTACTGCGCGCGGGCCACGGCGTCGTCGGTTGGACCCGTCAGCCTCAGCCGCTCGGCCAGCAACTCGCGGAACGCCCGTTCAGCTCCTTCGTAGCGCGCCTCCTCATGAGCGCACCAGGCACGTTCCTCCATCAGGTCGGCGATGCGGGTTTCGTCCCGGACGACTGCACTGCGGCACAACTCGAGCGCGGTCTCGACGTGCCGCATCGCTTCCGCCGGCAACCCCAAGCTGCGGTAGGCGCGCGCGAGCGTAGTCCGCAAGCTCGCTTCGACGTCCGGTTGGTCGCGCAGCTCCGTACCGAAATCGCCGGCGAACTCGTCGAGCAGCTCACGGACCGTGTAGTCCGCGCCCTTGGCTTCGTGCACGTTCGCGGAGCCGAGCATCCGTTGCAGCAGATCGACCATCGTCCGCGCGCGAGTTGCCTCGGCGTGCTTCTCTTCCGCCGTGCGCGTTGCGATCTTGCGCTGAGCATCCGCATCGCGGTACAGCGCGCTCGTCCAGACTCCGACGACGATCGCGGCGACGAAGGCTCCCGCCACGGTGGCGGAGAAGAACGTGTGGCGCTGAACGAGCTTGCCGAGCTGGTAGACCAGCGAGGGTGAGCGCGCCAGGATCGGCTGCCGCTCGAGAAATCGCTCGACGTCCTCGCGCAGCGCCGCGACGGTCGCGTAGCGCTGGTTGGGTTCCTTCTCGAGCGCGCGACGCAGGATCGTTTCGAGATCGCCACGCAGCGATCGATCGAGCTCGCCGGGACGGACCGGTGCCTTGTCGCAGATCACGCGCACTGCTTCGGGCAGATTGCCCGTCGGAATCTCGTAGGGCAGCCGATCGAGGAGCAGCGTGAAGAGGATGACTCCTAGCGAATAGACGTCGCTGCGCGCGTCGATCCTGGATTCGTCTCCGCGCGCCTGCTCCGGACTCATGTACGCGAGCGTCCCGCGAATCCGGCCGGTGTCGACGGAGAGGCTGACGCTCGCTTCGCCCTCGACGTCGACGAGGCGCGCCAAGCCGAAGTCCAGGACGCGGGGCCGGCCGCTCGTGTCAACAATCACGTTGGAGGGCTTCAAGTCGCGGTGGATCACGCCGCGCTGGTGCGCGTATGCGACGGCATCGCACAGCTCCGAGAAGAGCTGCAGCCGTGCACGACGCGAAAGCGACTGCTCCTTGACGTAGCGCGTCAGCGTCGTCCCATCGACGAGCTCCATCGCGAGATACGGGCGTCCGTCCGGCAATCGCCCCACGTCGTAAATGCGCGCGACGCAGGGATGCTCCAGCCGCGCCAGCGCATGCGCTTCGCGGCGCAACATCCGTTCGACCTCGGCACCGGCGAAGAACCCCGTGCCCAGCAGCTTGATCGCCACGCGACGGCGCGGGTTCGCCTGCTCGGCCTCGAACACGATCCCCATGCCGCCCCGGCCGATCTCGCGCACGATTCGGAATCCGTCGAAGGCTTCCGGAAACCGCTCGACGGGTGGCACGGCCGTCGGCGAAGCAGCGCGCAACACGGCGGCGAACTCGAGATCCTGGACGAACTCGCTCAGCCGCGCGCGGCAGCTCTCGCACGAGCTCAGATGCTGCTCGGTCGAGCTGCGAGATGGCTCATCCAGGATTCCGGACGCGAAGCGGTCCAGAACGTCGACCTCGATGTGCGCCCCGGGACCGTTCACGGCGAGTGCTCCGCCAGTTCCTCCATCGATTCGCGCAGCTCGCGGATCCGCTTCAGCAGGCGGTGCTTGGCGTTGTAGACGACCTTGATGTCGATCGCGAGCTCGTTGGCAACGTCGGCGGCGTCGCGGTTCTCGATCGCCACCAACTCGAACGCTCGAAATGTGAGCGGCTGAACTTCACTCCGCGCCCGCGACATGCACTGCGCCAGGATCGCGCGCTCCCATTCGATGTCCCAGGAGCGCGTCGCCGCGGCTTCGTCGGCGAAGTCCGCGCGCTCGTCTCCACCGACAGCGTCTGCGGCGCGCCGGTCGCGCACTTCACGCGCGCGCAGGATCTGTCGATACGCGATCCCGAACAACCAGCGCGACAGCCGCCCCTTGC
>JANLUN010000522.1:0-1822 GCA_031363505.1 Planctomycetota bacterium
CCGTGATCAGCCCGATCCACAAGGGCAAGGCGATGATCCTCGTCGCGGGATTCGCGCCGAAGGTCAAGGATCTCGACCGGCTGCTCGCGCACGTCCGCGGATTGCGCGGACCCAACTCACAAGACGAATCTCTGCCGTTCAAGGACGCGTACGTCGTCAACATCGACGATCTCGTCGAGCGGCCTCGCTGAAACCACCGACCCACGAAGCACCGACATGTCCATTCACTCCAGCCTGCGCGGCGTCGACACCCTCAAGGGCGAGCGCAGCGTTTTCACCCGCGTCGAGCGTCTCGCGATCCTGAAGAAGGACGGCCGCTTCAGCGATCAATCGAAGTCCGTCTACGGCCTCCCGAAAGTGCGCACGCGCTTCAAGGTCGCGGGCGCGAAGAAGAAGGCCGCCAAGGCCGACGCAGCGCCCGGCGCCGCCGCAGGAGCGCCCGCTGCTGCCGCTGCCGGTGCACCGAAGGCCGCGGGCGGCGACAAGAAGGCCGACGCCGCGAAGAAGCCCGCGAAGAAGTAGCGCGCTCGCGCTCGATCGCCGTCACGCGGACGCCGCGCCTCTCCGATGAACGTGTTGGACAAGGAAACGCGCGCGAACGCGCCGGTGATGGAAGTGTTCGCGTCGATCCAAGGCGAGGGCGCGTTCGTCGGCGAGCCGCAGGTGTTCCTGCGGCTGCGCGGCTGTCCGCTGCGCTGCCGTTGGTGCGACACCGCGCATTCGTGGACGCTCCGCGAACGCGATCGCGCGCGGATCGCGGCGCACGTGGAGCGTTACGAGTCGCCGTGGGCCACGCCGTTTCAAGCAGCGTGCTGGATCGCCGAGGTCGAGCCCGGCGCACCGCGCACCGTCAGCGTCACCGGGGGTGAGCCGCTCCTGTGGCCCGAGTTCTTGCTCGGTCTGCGACCGATGATCCGGCCGCGCCGCATGCACCTCGAGACGGCCGGCGCGCATCCGCGCGCGCTCGCGCGCGTGATCGATGCGTTCGATCACGTGAGCCTCGACTTGAAGCCCGATCTCGATCTCGACGAGCCGGTCGAGCTCCACACACCGGGCGCGCCGAGCTCGGACGAATCCTCGCCGCGCACGCCGTCACAGTGGCGCGCGGCGCGCGAAGCGTGCCTGACGCTCGTTCAGGGCCGCGATGCGTGCGGCAAGATCGTCGTTTCGGGCGAGCGCGTCGCGGAGGACTTCCTGCCGCTGTACGACGAGATCGAGCGCTGCGCGCCGGAGCTCGTCGTGTATCTGCAACCGGCGACGCCCGTCGGTCGGTCGACGGCGCCGTCGCGCGTACTCGTCGCGGCCGTGTGCGAGATGGCGCGCGATCGAGATCTCGTCGTGCGCGTCGTGCCGCAGGTGCACCGGTTTCTCGGCGTGGAGTGAGTCCAGCGCGCCGCGCTCAGAAGCGGAAGTAGATGAACGGGTTGTAGCTCCCGGCCGCGAGCTCGAACGCGGAGCTCGCGAATACGAGCGCCAGCGCGGCGAGACCGGCGATCTCGAGCGACACCGAGAGGCGCGGGTGGTGCTCCACAGCGGTGCGTTCGTGCCACTCGCGCAACTTCGGTAGCCACGGCATCGAGCCCACGAACCCGGCCAGCAGCGCGACGACGAGCAGCGAATCGACGTACAGGCTGACGTGGTGCACAGCGGACAAACCCGACTGCATTCCGCACATCGTGCGCAGGTACGACAGCGACTGCGGCAGATCGTCGGCGCGGAAGAACACCCAGCCGATCATCACGGCGAGCAGCACGTACGCGTGTTGCACGATCGCAGGTCGTTTCTCGAGCCAGCTTTGCAGGCCGACGCGCTCGAGCACGAG
>JANLUN010000530.1:0-3030 GCA_031363505.1 Planctomycetota bacterium
ACACCCGGGAAGCTCGAAACAATCGTTCATCCAAGCCTTCGGGGAGTCGCTGCGCCTCGGCCCCTCGATCTCGAAAGCGGCTGCACGTCGGCTTCAACTGTTCGCGGAGGACAACGGCCTCGTCGGATAACCGCTCGGGGCGGTAACCACCGGCTCCACCGCGGCGGCGCGCGTCGCATTCCTCGGCGAGCACAAGCTCGGCAACAAGAACGCGATGCAGACCCTGTGGGAAATGGGCGAGCGGAGCCCGGCGAAGCGCTGCCGTTTCCTCCATCACGGAGTGAATCCAAAGCTCGCGAGCAGCTACCACGGCACGCCGGACCTCTCGAAGTCGAAGAAGCTCTATGGCGAGGTCGTGATCGCGGTGTGAGTGAGGCGCCGTCGGTCTCGACCGACCGATCAGGCAGACTGCTTGCGCAGCGACTCGTACAGTCCCGCATAGTTGAGCAAGATGTCGCGAATACCGGCGCGCACGTCTTCCGACTCCAGCGCCTGCTTGCTCATCGCCGTGTGTGCATCGAGCGCACCCATGATCGCGCTCATGAGCTCACTCTTGAGGTCAGGCGAGTTGGCGAACTGCTCCTTGCTGTTGCTCGCGGCTTGCTGCTGGAGCGTCTGCGATTCGAGGAGCTTGGTGCGGATGACCTGGTTGACGTAGACGAGCTTGTCCTCGTCCGTCAGCTCGCCTTGGAAGAGCTCGTTGACGCGCTCGATGAGCTCGGCGAGCAGCACACGTTCTTTGTCGCGCACGAGCCCGCTGCCGGCCTCCGTGATCGCGTCCAGCTTCGACGACCCGTCGCTGGTCAGGACCATGGGGTACGTCCCGCCCTTCTCGAGTCGGTGGTGCGTGAGCTGCACCTTGGACAGGTCGATGCCCTCGCGTTCACGCTCGAATTCGAGGAGCGGGATGAGGCGCTTGTAGAAGATCGCGCGCTTCTCGAGGGCCGTGGCGCCGTAGTCGAACACCTGCGACAGGAACGTGTAGAGCCGCAAGTACGCCGACATGTCGGAACGGAAGAGCGTGAGCGCGTCGAGCGTGTCCTGCGCCGTCTTGGCCGACGGGTCGTCGGATCGCTCGCGCGCCGCCGTCAATGCCTCACGAGCGGTTCGATAGCGGCGCATCAGCCGATCGACCACGGGTTCGAGCGCCGCCAGGAGCTCGCTCTGGCGCGCGTTGGGATTCAATTCGACTCGGATGACGCGCTCGACCTCGTTGTCGTCGTAGTGACCGCTGGCGTCGAGCTTGGCACGCAGGTCGAACACGAGATTGGGATCGGTCGTCGTCTGCAGTTCCGCGGTCTTGTAGTAGGTCTGAAACGCAGCGAGCACGTCCGCCGGATCGTTGACGAAGTCGAGGACGTACGTCGTGTCCTTGCCCGGGTGCGCTCGGTTCATGCGCGACAGGGTCTGCACGGCCTGGATCCCGGCCAGACGCTTGTCGATGTACATCCCGCATAGAAGCGGCTGATCGAAGCCCGTCTGGAACTTGTTCGCGACGAGAAGGATGTGGTAGTCGGCGCCCTCGAATGCCTTGCGGATGTCGCGGCCGCCGAGGCGCGGGTTGAGCATCTTGCTGTGCTCGGTGAGCGGCGCCGGTGACGACTCCGGATCGCTCACTTCTCCCGAGAACGCGACCAGCGTACCGATCGAATACCCGCGCGAGCGGATGTACTTCTCGATCGCGATCTGCCAGCGGACGGCCTCGACACGCTTCGAGACGACGACCATCGCCTTGGCCCGGCCGTCGAGCAGCGGCGCGACTTGCGTCCGGTAATGCTCGACGACGATCTCGACCTTCTGCGCGATGTTGTACGGGTGAAGCCTCACCCAGCTCATCAGCTTCTTGAGGGCGGCGCTGCGCTCCACTTCGGTCGAATCGATCTCGTCGCCTGCGTGAGCGAGTCGGAACAAGAGTTCGTACGGCGTGTAGTTGCGCAGAACGTCGAGAATGAACTTCTCCTCGATCGCCTGGCGCATCGAGTAGACGTGGAACGGCTCGGGCAGATTATCGGGCGCCGGCTTGCGCTTGGGATCCGGCCGCGTTCCGAAGATCTCGAGCGTCTTGTTCTTCGGCGTCGCCGTGAACGCGACGAACGTGATGCCGCCGTCGTCCGCGCGCGCCGACATCTGAGCCGCGAGCACGTCCTCGGTGCTGATCTCGCCGCCGTCCTCGAGCTCCGCGAGCTCGGCGTCGCTGAGCACGGCTTTCAACTTCGCGGCGGCGTCGCCGGACTGCGAGCTGTGCGCCTCGTCGGCGATGACCGCGAAGCGCTTGCCTTGCGTCGCGGCCAGCTTGCGCACCTCGTCGAGCGCGAACGGAAACGTCTGGATCGTGCACACGACGATCTTCTTCGTGCCCGAGAGCGCCTCCGCGAGCTCCGCGCTCTTGCTGCCGCCCTCGCCCTTGATGGTCGCGACGACCCCGGGCGTACGCTCGAAGCCGAAGATCGCGTCCTGGAGCTGCCCGTCGATGACGTTGCGATCGGAGACGACGAGCACGCTGTGAAACACCTTGCCGCGCACGGGATCGTGCAAGTCGGCGAGGAAGTGCGCCGTCCACGCGATCGAGTTCGTCTTGCCCGAGCCCGCCGAATGCTGAACGAGATACTTTCCGCCCGGGCCGTCGCGCAGCACGGCGGCTTGAAGCTTTCGCGTCACGTCGAGCTGGTGGTAGCGCGGGAAGATCAGCTTCTCGATCTGCTTCTTCTCGTTGCGCTGCGCGATCAAGTAGCGACCGAGGATCTCGAGCCAGCTCTCGCGCTGCCACACTTCCTCCCACAGATACGCGGTGCGATGGCCGCCGCTCGGATTCACGGCGTTGCCGGACGCGCCGTCGTTGCCGCGATTGAAGGGCAGGAACTCGGTCGCGGCGCCAGCGAGGCGCGTCGTCATGTGCACTTCGCCGTTGCTGACCGCGAAGTGCGCGAGCGCGCCGCTCGGGAACGAGAGCAACGGCTCGGGCGCGCGGCCCTTCGGCCGCGGATTGCGATCGAAGCGGTATTGGTCGATCGCGTCGTTGACGCTCTGCGT
>JANLUN010000542.1:0-3076 GCA_031363505.1 Planctomycetota bacterium
CCGTGGATCGCGCGTGCGGTCGCACGCGCCGGGGGCCACCGATCTCATGATTCTAGGCGCGAACGTCGTGTCGGTACAGACGTGTCGGCTCGTCTCGGACGGGTTCAGTCCAGTCGCCCGATGCAGATGGACACGTTGTGCCCACCGAAGCCGAGCGAGTTCGAGAGTGCGTTGCGCACGGTCATCTGGCGCGCGGATCCGGGCACGTAGTCGAGGTCGCACTCGGGATCGGGCGTCGTGTAGTTCCGCGTCGGATGGACTTGGCCGCGGTGCACGGCGAGCGCGGTGACGACGAGCTCGACCGCCGCGGACGCTCCGAGCAGGTGTCCGATCATCGACTTGGTGGACGAGATCGCGAGCTTCTTCGCACGATCGCCGAACACGAGCTTGATCGCGCGCGTCTCGATCGCGTCGTTGTACGGCGTGCTCGTGCCGTGCGCATTGATGTAGTCGACATCGTGCGGTGTCAGACGCGCATGACGCAGCGCTTCGCGGAACGCCCGCGCGGGACCGCCGCCGTCTTCCTTCGGCGCTGTGATGTGGTGGCCGTCGTCGGTCGAACCGTAGCCCTTGACCTCGGCGTAGATGCGCGCGCCGCGCTTCTTGGCGCGTTCGAGCTCCTCGAAGATCAGGATCCCCGCGCCCTCGCCCATCACGAAGCCGTCGCGATCCTTGTCGAATGGACGCGAAGCCCCGGCCGGATCGTCGTTGCGGGTCGAGAGCGCCTTCATGTTCGCGAAACCGGCGAGCGACATCGGCGTCGTCGCGGACTCCGCGCCGCCGGTGACGACGACGTCGGCGTCTCCGTATTGAATCGCGCGCCACGCCATACCGATCGCGTGACCGGCGGACGCGCACGCGCTCGAGGTCGTGAAGCACGTTCCCAAGAGACCGTGCCTGATCGCGACTTGTCCGCTGACCGCGTTGGCCATGATCTTCGGCACGAAGTGCGGGCTCACGCGGCGCGGGCCTTTCTCGATCAGTCCGTGGTGCTGCTCCTCGATGCCGGTGATCCCGCCGATCCCCGTGCCGATGATGCACCCGAATCGTTCGCGCGCCTCTTCGGTCTCGGTCGCGGGTTCGATGCCCGCGTCACGCAGCGCTTCATCGGTCGAGATGAGCGCCCACATCGTGAACGGATCGAGTTTGCGCAGATCCGGCGTCGTGAAGTACTTGAGCGGGTCCCAGTCGATGCAGGCCGCGAACTTCACGGTCTGCTCGCTCGTGTCGAAGCGCGTGATCAGGCCGACGCCGCTCTCGCCGCGCAACATGCGCGAGAACGACGTCTCGGTGTCCATGCCGAGGGCGTTGACCGTACCGAGGCCCGTGATGACCACTCGTCGCATAGAGCTCCGTGTGCTTGAAGAAGGCAGGGGCGCCGAAGAGCGTCCGGCCCCACCGTTGGGGTAGCTCGCGCGTGGCGCGAGCTACGCTTTCGAGGTGATGTACTGGACCGCGTTGCCGACGGTCTGGATCTTCTCGGCGTCCTCGTCCGGGATCGAGATCTCGAACTCGTCCTCGAACTCCATGACGAGTTCGACCGTGTCGAGCGAGTCCGCTCCGAGGTCGTTGATGAACGAAGTTTCCTTCGTGATCTTGTCGGGCGTGGTGCCCATTTGGTCACACACGATCTTGATCACGCGTTCTTCGATTGAGGGGTTGGTCACCGCGCACTCCTCCAGGGAATCAAAGGGTGTAAGTCGAAATGAGGCAGAGTTCGTCGAGTCGGTGGGCCTTCATAGTGTCAGCCCTCCGTCGACGACCAGTGTCTGCCCCGTGATGTAAGCGCCGCCGGGTCCGACCAGGAAATCCACGGCCGCCGCAATGTCCTCCGGATCGCCGATGCGTCCGAGGGGAATTCGATTGGAAAGTTCCGCCGCCGCCTTCTCGTCGAGGCCGGCCGTCATGTCGGTTCGGATGAAACCCGGCGCGATCGCGTTGACGCACACGCCGCGTCCCGCGAGCTCCTTCGCGAGCGACTTCGTCAAGCCCACGATGCCGGCCTTGCTCGCCGAGTAATTGGCTTGACCTGCGTTGCCGGTCAGGCCGACGACCGACGTGATGTTGATCACGCGGCCCTTGACCTTCATCAGCGGGCGCGCCGCCGCGCGCAGGAAGTTCCACGTGCCTTTCAGGTTGACGTCGATCACGCGATCGAAATCCTCCTCGCTCATCCGGAGCAAGAGTTGATCGCGCGTGATCCCCGCGTTGTTGACGAGGACGTCCAGCCCGCCCATTTCCTTTTGAACTTGTTCGACGAGCGCCGCGACGGCCGCCATCGAGGAGACGTCGCAGCCGTACGCTTGCGCACCGTCGGTGAGTTCGGCGCAGCGCGCGACCGTGTCCTTGCAGCCGTCCGCGGTCGTCGCGACGGCGGCCACCTTGGCGCCGCGGCGCGCGAGCTGCGTCGCGATCGCGCGGCCGATCCCGCGCGAGGCTCCGGTCACGAGGGCTACGCGGCCGTTGAGGAAACGAGGGTCGGGTTCCAAGCGTGTGGCGGGATCTGCTACGAATGCGACAGCGTGGGCGACTATAGCGGGGTGCGCGAGGGGGATCAACCGACGTAAGTGGCGCGCGAACGGCGCCGCTCGCCCGCTGCAAACGCGATTCGACGCCTCAGCCCAGCGTTGCCGGCGTCGCGACAGATCGGATCTCGACGTCCGGGTCGATCTTGCGCAAGAGACCCGCGAGCACCTCGCCCGGACCCGGCTCCAGGAACTTGCGCAGGTTCTGCGCGAGGGCCCAGCGCATGCTCTTTTCCCAAAGGACGGGCGCGCAGACTTGATTCGCGAGCTGCGTGCGGATCGTCTCGGGATCGTTCGTCGGCAGCGCGGTGACATTGCTCACGAACGGCACCCGCGGTTTCTGGATCGCGACCTCGGCGAGCGCGCGCTTCAACCGATCCGCGGCGGGTCGCATGCACTCCGAGTGGAAGCCGCCGGCGACGGTCAGCCGCCGCGTCCGGCGCACGCCGTGATCCTTCGCGGCGGCTTCGACCGCGTCCAGCGCAGCCAGCTCCCCCGACACGATCACTTGCCCGGGCGCGTTGAGATTGGCGACGGCGCAGATTCCGACG
>JANLUN010000274.1:0-21580 GCA_031363505.1 Planctomycetota bacterium
GCGGGTGCGGCGCGCGGGACCGCGTCTTCAGGGGTCGGCGCAGTGAGAGCGCGTTCGTCTGACGGGGTTGCGGGAGTCGGCAAAGAAAACTCTCCGGGTGACGGCGGGAGTCTACGGATCCGAGGCGGGGCGAGGTCGACACTGTCTCGAAATTTGTAGTTCGCCCCCGTTCGATCCTCTCGTTCGCGCCGTGCACCGGCGAACGGCGCACACTCATACGTGTAAGCCGGGCCGAATCCCCTCACTCGTCGACGGTGATCGAGAGCAGCTTCGCGCCCGCAGCGACCGCCTGGCCGGCCACGACGAAGACGTCCTTGACGACACCGTCGACGGGAGCGGCGA
This sequence comes from Planctomycetota bacterium, assembly GCA_031363505.1. GTDB lineage: Bacteria > Planctomycetota > UBA1135 > UBA1135 > JANLUN01. Next base: position 343 of record JANLUN010000274.1, read on the forward strand.
TCTCGTTCTGCATTTTCATCGCGGAGAGGATGAGGAGCGGGCCGCCCTTCGCGACGCGCGCGCCCGGCTGCACGAGCAACTCGACGACGACGCCGGGCATGATCGCGGTGACGACTCCGCCCCCCTTCGACTGCGCGCGGTCCGCGGCGTGAGCGGCGCGCTCGCGCTCGTCCTCGAGCGTGATCTCGTGGAAGTATCCCGCAAGCGTCACCAGCACGCGGTTCTCGTCGCCCTCGATCGAGAGGCCGTAGCTCTTGCCGTCGCGCTGCACGACCACTTGACCGAGGTCGTCGACTTCTTCGTAGCTGAGGTCGAGCACCTTGCCGTCGACGGTGACGACGAGCTTGCCCAGGCGCTCGATGAGATCGACGTCGTGACCGCGGCCGTTGACTTCGACGTAGTACTTCACGCGCATGCCTCAGGTCCGCGCGCACCGCGTGCCACTTGGTCCGACACTCCGCGCCGGCTGCGCGCGAGCCAACCGCTGCGCGACGCGGTCTCCGTTCCGAGCGCGCGCCGTTCCGCGAGCCGGTGTCGATAAATCGCCGCCGCGGCGGCGACGAGCTCGTCGAAGTCCTTGTGCTCGCGTTTGAGATCGAGCGCCTCGAGGAAGTGCGTGTCGAAATCGCCCTTCTGAAAGCGCTCGTCCTCGATCACCGCCAGCGCCGCGGGCGCGCTCGTGCGCACGCCGCCGATGTTCATCTCCTGCAGCGCGCGCCGCATGCGCGCGAGAGCTTCGTCGCGCGTCGCGCCCCACACGATCAGCTTGCCGAGCATCGGGTCGTAGTTGACGCCGACTTCCATGCCGCGGTACACGCCGAGATCGAGCCGCACGAACGGTCCGCCGGGCATGCGCAGGTTGTGGATCGTTCCGGTCGACGGCAGGAACTTGTTCAGCGAATCCTCGGCGTTGAGGCGCACTTCGATCGCCCAGCCGTTCCAACGGATCGCGCTCTGCTCGTAGCCGAGCTTCTCGCCCGCCGCGACGCGCAACTGTTCGCGCACGAGATCGACGCCGGTGACCATCTCCGTGACGGGATGCTCCACTTGAAGGCGCGTGTTCATCTCGAGGAAGTAGAACTCGCCGAGCGGACGTCCGTCGGGCGCGCGCTGACCTGTAGGAGACCAAAGGAACTCGACAGTCCCTGCGTTTTCGTAGCCGACCGCACGGCCGGCCGCGAGCGCCACTTCGCCCATGCGATCGCGCGTCGCCGCATCGATGACGACCGACGGACATTCTTCGAGGAGCTTCTGGTGCCGGCGCTGGATCGAGCACTCGCGCACGCCGAAGTGAACCCCGTTGCCGTGCTTGTCGAACATGAGCTGCACTTCGATGTGGCGCGGCTTGTCGAGGTAGCGTTCCAGATAGACGCGCCCGTCGCCGAACGAGCTGAGCGCCTCGCCGGACGCTCCGCGGAACGCGCTCGCCATCTGGCCCGCGTCGCGCACGATGCGAATGCCCTTGCCGCCGCCGCCGGCAGCCGCCTTGAGCGCGATCGGATAGCCGATCTTCTCCGCCGCTGCGACGGCGGCCGTAGCGTCGGCGACGGGATCGACGTTGCCCGGCACGACGGGAACGTTCGCCGCCTTCATCGCGCGACGACTCTTGATCTTGTCGCCCATCGCCTCGATCGCGCTGGGCGGCGGACCGATCCAAACGAGACCGGCGTCGATCACTGCACGCGCGAACTTCGCGTTCTCCGAGAGGAAGCCGTAGCCCGGATGGATCGCTTCGGCGCCGGATGCGCGCGCGGCGGCGATGATTTTGTCGGCGACGAGGTACGTCTCGGACGGCACGTTGCCGTGCAGCGGGACGGCGATGTGCGCCATGCGCGTGTGCAGCGCTCGCGAGTCGAAATCGGAGTACACCGCGACGCACTCGATGCCCATCTCGCGCGCGGTGCGGATGACGCGCAGGGCGATCTCGCCGCGGTTGGCGATCAGGATGCGTTGGAACATGGGGCCTGGTGCTCGGACGGATTTCGAGGGCGCACATGAGAACAATGCCTGCACACTCTGACCAGAAGTAACTCGATCTCGCGCCGACGCCGCCGGCTACGACGCCTGTCGCACGCGAGGGCGATGCCGCAACGGATTCGCTCGCATTGCCGCGGACCAATGCCGATGCGCGCGCGAGCGCGATCGAATCCGAACCTGTGTCGTCGTGGCGAGCGCGTGCGTCGCGGCGAGCGCCAGCAAGACGAAGCACGTGACGTTGCGCGCTAGTGTCCCGAGTCAGGACACCAGCCCGAGCCGCTCACAGCGTGCGTCCGGCGAGCGCCGGCTGGTCCTTGTACAGGCGCGTCGCGCGGAACAGTGCCTTGGGCGGCGCCGTGCCGGATTGATCGGTGGGCGGGACCTCGCCACCGTGCGGGTTGTCGTAGTCCCACACGGTCCAACCCTCGTGCTGGATTTCGAAGATGCGCGCCTGCGCGCCGGCGCAGATCAGCGTGTCCCCGTTGCGCAATCGCTGCGCGCCCGAAATGAACGGCGAGTAGAACGTGCCCGGATCCGAGTACGTCCACGCCAGCGCGGCCGGACCGAACGGCTGGCCGGCTTCGCGCTGGAAACCCTTCACGGCATCGAAGGGCAAGATGAGCTCGTCGACGGAGGAGTATTCGTCTTCTGGTCGACCTGGTCCGTTGTTGAACACCAGCACGCGCACTTCGCCGCTCGTCTTGCCCGGCAGCCACTGCGCGTCGTGCTGCCTGAAGAGCGTGCGATCGGAGTCTGTGCCCGCGCCGTAGTTGCGTGGATTGCCCCAGCGGTACAACAGGTCGCCGCCCTTGCCGAAGCGCCCGCCGATGTGAGCGGCCGCTTGCGCGGTCGTCGTCGAATGATCGATGACGAAGATCTCGCTCAGGTGCGGACTCGAGAGCAGGATCAGGTCGGATGCGGACTGATAGTGGATCGAGTTCGTGTGCAGCCAGTCCGGCTCGGGCTTGTCCTTTCCGTCCTTCGGGTCGGGCTCGTCCCGAGGATCGTCGCCTCCGACGTAGCCCAGCCCGCGCATCTGTTGCTGGAGCGCCTCCTGTTTCTTGCGCTCCTCGTCGCTCATCGGCGGGCGATCGCGGTGGTCGACGTTGACGTCGATGAGCTCAGGGTGCGCGGGGATCGATCCGAAGTTCCGGACCTTGGGATCGAAGTCCTGGATGAGGTGGTCCCACACGTGCCACTCCCACACGATGTCGCCGCCCTCGCGCTCCTTGGGCTTGATCTCGAACACCGCGTCGGGCCAGAAGCCCTCGTCGCCGACGTGCGCCGGATCTCGGCCATGCGCGATCGCTTCCTCGCGCGAACGGTGCTCCCAGGCGATCACCAGCACGTTGCCGCTCGGCATGCGCGCGACGTCGTGATGCGCCGTTCGATGCTCGTCCGCCAGCTTGTACTCCCACACGACGTTCCCGTCCCAGTCGATCTCCTGGATGCTGCCGCCGATGCCGCCGCCGTGGAAGCGCGGGTTGTTGTCCAGACGGCCGCAGCGCAGGAGATGACCGGCGTGCGGCGGGTCATCCAACATATAGAGCGCCTCGCCGGGAGCGAGGTTCGTCTTCCACTCGTGCACGACCTTGCCCGCCATGTCGACGAGGTAGACCAAGTTCGAGTTGATCGGGGCGACGAGGGTATAGCCGTCCTGCGCGTCCGCCGTGCGCGATCGCACGGGCGACTCCGCCGCACTCTGTGCGTGCACGGCACCGACGCTGGCCACGAGGATCAGGGACGCCCACGGAATGACGGAGCGGATTCGCATGCGCCCATGGTGCCAGCTCAGATCGCGCAGGCAAGGATCCGAGGAAGGTCTCGGCCAGCCCGCAGCAGTCCTGTCGATTGGGCGCGGCGCGAGCAACTACTTCTTCGCGTCGAGTTGGAACGCATCGGGGACGACGACGACGACGTTCGTCTCGATCTCCTCGTACACGCTCGTCGTCGTCCCGATCAGCGGCGACGCGTATTCGAGCGTGACCCGGTGCGGGAGCTGGATCGGGCCGACCTCCCGCCAATCGTCGTAGTCGATCCACACACCGATCTCGCCGACGCCCGCGACGACCGGCACGAACGCTTCCGCGAGAAGGAGCCCCGTCTCGGCGTCGACGTACAGCGAACGCGGTCCTGATTCCGGCGGCTTGACGCGCACGAGGTACGTCTTCCGCCCGCGGATGTCGACCGTCTTCATCACGCGAATCTCTGGAAAGAACCAGCGCAAGCTCGCGACGCGCCGGAGCGGATGATCGAGGCGCGCCTGCGCGAGCTCGACGCCGGAGAGTTCCTTGGTGCCGGTGCTCGAGTTGGACGACCAGGCACGTTCGCCGTCGAAGGCGGTGCGAATCTGCGTCGTGCCGAGGTCGATCTCCGTGCGAAACCCGCTTGCGACCGATGCCAGGCTCGTAATCGTGCCGGACAGCTTGCGCGCCGGCATGTCGATCTTGCCGGTGATGCGGCACACGCCGAGCGAGTCGAGCTTCTCCCAGTCGACGTTGCGCTTGCGCAGCGCCTCGAGCTCGTCGACCGACGGCAAGCCCGCGTCCGCGACGAGCGGCTCGAAGCGCACGACGACGCCGTCTTCTCCGGGCGGCTTGGAGTGAGCGATGAGCGCGCGCGGCGCGTCCGATTCGTCGCGCTCGATCTCGAACATATCCGACGGCGCCATCGGGATGACGAAACGGTCGCGCACCTGCGCGGGCTTGAGCTCGACGTTCGCTTGACCCGGAAACTCGGCGCGCAGCGTGCTTCCGCGGCGTGTGAGCGCGACGAGCCGCTCCTGCTCGGCGTTCCAGTACTCACCCACGAGCGCGTCGAGCTCATGGTCCGTGTACGCGACGGGCGCAGCGCGCACCGTCTTCAAGAGCGGATCGACGACGAGCTTCTGCAGTTCCGTCTCGAACGCGAAGCCCGACAGCGTGCCGCGCGACTGCGTGAAGTAGAGAACCATCAAGTCGAGCTCGGGGAAGCAGTACGCGAACGTCCCATCGGAACCGCCGTGACCGAAAGCGACGACGGCGGGCTTGTCCGCATGCGTGCGGTCGACGTAGAGCATCCACAGCTCGCCGTAGTCGACCGACAAACCAGCGAAGCCCGTCGGATAGTTCATCAGGGCGCCCGGCTCGTGCGCGCGGCGCGCGGAGCGCATCGAGACGAGGCGCTCGGTGCCCGCGCGGCCCTTCTCCTTCCATAAGGAAAGGAAACGCGCGTAGTCGCGGGTCGTGCAGTACAGCGACTGCGACGCGAGGAAGGTGCGGAAGATGGGCGGATCCTTCGCGCTCCAGTAGCGCGTCCAGTTTCCCGGTGATCCCGCGTAGTTGCTCGCGATGCGCGGCCGCTTCGGATGGTCGACCGTGACGACGGGGATCGCGTCTTTCATGCCCAGCGGACGGAAGATGCGCTCTTCGACGAACGCGTCGAGCGACTCTCCCGACGCGACTTCGACGATCGCACCGAGCGTGTCCGTGCCGTCGTCGCTGTACGACACGCGTGAACCAGGTGGGAACTCGGGGCCTTTCTCGCCCGTCCAGTCAGCGACTTGGCGAATGCTCGTGACCGTGGAGATGTCACGCGTGAGCAAGCCGGAGAGCGGCAGTCCGCTCTTGTGGTGCAGCAGCATCTCGACCGTGATCGCACGCGAGCGATCGTTGTCGAACGACGGCAGGTACTTCGACGCCCTGTCGGACAGCGCGAGCTTCTTGTCGTCGATCAGCATCTCGACCGCGGTGCCGACGACGGGCTTGGTCATCGAGCGCACGCAGAAGATCGTGTTCGGCTCCATGGCGACCTTCTCGCCCTGATCCTTCCAGCCGAAGGCGCGCTGGAGCACGGTCTTGTCGTTCTTGATGACGAGGAGCTCGGCGCCCACGACCTCGCCTTTGTCGGTGAGGCCCTTCACGAAGCTCGCGAGCTCCTCCAGCTGCACCGCGTCCATTCCGACGTCGGACGGCGAAGCGGCCGGAAAGTCTTGGGCGGGAGCGACGACGCCGAGCGCGATCGAAACGAGGACCGAGAGCCACATGCGCATGTTCACGATAGGTGACACGCGAACCCGTTCATTGCGCAATGGTCGACCGGCGTTTTCTCATCGAGAATCAAGCGGCGCAGCACACGTGTTCTCGCTAGCCGAATTGCACGGACCGCTTGGTGAACGCGCCATCCATCCAGAAGCCCGTGATGGGAAACGTGGTCGCTGACCCTCCGTCGACCGCAGCGCCAGCCGCCACGAGGACGGGCGCGTAGTGCTCCCAAGTCGGAAGCGCCATCCCCACCGTGGGACCGCGCGTCTGAAAGTCGATGAGCGCGTCGACGTCGAAGCGCAGGAGCGCATCCGCAACCCAGTCGTCGAACTCACGCGCCCACGTCGGAATGCCCGGCTTGAACGCGAAGCGCATGTTGTGAGTGAGGAATCCGCTGCCGAAGATCAGCACGCCCTCGTCACGGAGCGGCGCGAGCGATTGGCCGAGTTCGAAGAGCGCTCGAGGATCGAGCCCCGGCATCGACACTTGAAGCACGGGTACATCCGCCGCGGGATACATCGCGACGAGCGGCACGTACGCACCGTGATCGAGTCCGCGCTCGGGCTCATCCGCGACGCTCATGCCGTTCTGCCGCAACAGCTCCCGCACGCGATTGGCGAGATGCGGTGCGCCCGGAGCTTCGTACTTCGTCGCGTAGTACCGCTCGGGGAATCCGTAGAAGTCGTAGACGAGAGGCACTGTGCGAGTCGCACCGAGCGTCGTCGGCCGCGCCTCCCAGTGAGCCGAGACCATGAGGATGCTCTTCGGCTTCGGTATCGCGCGCGCCCACGCGGCGAGCTCCCCCATCCACGCGACGTCGTCGAGAAGGATCGGCGCTCCGTGCGCGGCGAACACGACGGGCATGCGTCCGCCGTTGGAGCTCCCTCGCGTGTCTTCTGTCGGCATCGTCGTCACTCGTCGTCCTCAGGAACGCGGGGCGACACAAGCGACGATCGACATACCTCGAGGGCGAACGAACCCGTCGCGCACCGGTCGATTCGCACGCCGCGCGATCACAACGTCCACGTGATGAGGAGCCCGTTCGAGAGATTGAAATTGGCCGTCGTGCAGAACACCGACGCATCGCGATACCACACCTGATACGTCCGACGACTGCCGGGCGTCGTCACGAGACCGCGCACGGACACGCTCGGATCGCCGACATCAGGGAATCGACTCGCGCCCGCGACGTTCGTGCTGGATCCAAGGCGAATGAGAGTTCCGCCCACGCAGCTGAGTCCGTCGCCGAAGAGCTCGCCTGCTCCCGCGGAAATCGAGCTCGTCCCCTGGAAGTACAGCGCGTCGCCGTTCGACATCTGCGAGCCCGCGAGCACGAGCGTGTCAGCCGCGAGGCTCGATGTGCCCTTGTCGACGAGCCGAGCGCCGCGACCAAGCGCGTTTGTGCAGCCCGCATGTTGCTCCGGAACACTTGCGTTCGCACACGGGCACGGCGTGCTGGAACCATCACCGAAGCAGTACTCGTCCGCGGTTCGGTTCAGTTTCAAGATGAATGTGTCCCACTGTGTGGGCGTCACTCCGTCGTCGCTTCCAGCCACGATCACGTTGTTCCCGCTTACCGCCGCGCAGACTGCAGTTTGATTCGTGCCTGGGCCTGCTCCCGGGTAGCGCCAACTCCAACGGAATGCGCCGGTCGAATCCCAAGACGCGATCGTGAGGTCGCGCGGGGTATAGCTCCCGCTCTCCGAGCTCTCGCCGCACACCCAAACAGCTCCCAACGCGTCGACCGCGAGAGCGCGGAACCAGTCGTGCCCGTTGAACCGACCATTCCACGTCCGTTGCCAAATCAGGTTGCCGGACGTGTCGAGACACCACGCCGCGAGATCGGTCTCGGTCACGGTGTTGTACACGGCTCCGGCCGCGACGATGCGTCCGAAGGGGTCGAGAGCGATCTGACTGGCGTGGTCTGCGTAGTGCGCCGTGCCGTCGTAGGTTCGGAGCCAGGCGAGGTTCCCCGCCGGATCCCAGCGCGCGATCGCCGCGTCCTGCTCGAGATGGCCCAAGTGATACACGACGATCGATCCCGCGACCGAGGTGTTCCCCGCGGCGTCCACGACCAACGAATTCCCGACGTCGATTCCATGGGCAGTACCGTCGACTGTCCGGATCCACAGGGGTACGCCGGCGGAGGTGACGCGCAGGACGACGATGTCTAAGCCGGGAGCCGAGCTGACGGCTCCAGTCGCCCACACATCTCCGCCTGGGCCGACCGCGACAGCATTCAGCCAGTCGTCACCGCCGTCGCCTGCGTCCGCAATCCAGCTCCAGACGATGTTTCCCGCTGGATCGAATCGTTCCAGAGAGAGATCGGAGTTGCGTTTGCCGGCGAGAATGACGTCGCCGTTCGGGCACAGTGCGAGCGCATATCCGAAGTTGGAGTTGGAGCCCGCCCCAGTCAGGTTGTTGCTCCACAGCAGATTGCCGAGTGCGTCGTAGTGAAGGAGAGTGCGGCCGGAAACGGACGGAAACGAATTCTGCACACCGCCTCCAGCGACGAAGAGTCCTCCTGCCGCGTCGAACGCGACCGAGCTGCACCAGTCACTGTCGTTGACGTTCTCGGTGCGCGACCACATCAGTGTCCCGTCCGATCCGTACAAGACAGTCTCGAAGTCGCCGGATGAGCCCGAAGGGGTCGAGAAGAAGGTGCGACTGCCCACCGCCACTCTCCCGGTCGCGTCGACCGCCACGGCTCTGGCGTAACAGTTCACGCCTGCCGCAACGTCGTGGGTGGTGATCCAGTCGACGGAGACTTGCGCCGACGTCACCGACGCGAGCACGACGGAAGCGAGCAGGTACGCGCACTTCACGTTCGTCCTCCAGTGACCAGGAGTGGCTGAGAAAAGCCGGTCAACTCGTGCGTCGCCATCACAACGTCCAGGTGATGAGGAGCCCGTTCGAGAAGTTGAAATTCGCCGTCGTGCAGAACACCGACGCATCGCGATACCACACCTGATACGTCCGCCGGCTGCCGGGCGTCGTCACGAGACCGCGTACAGACACGCTCGGATCGCCGACATCAGGAAACCGGCTCGCGCCCGCGACGTTCACGCTCGATCCCAGACGAATCAGAGTTCCACCGACGCAGCTAAGTCCGTCGCCGAAGAGCTCGCCCGCTCCGCCTGACATCGAACTCGTCCCCTGGAAGTACAGCGCGTCGCCGCTCGACATCTGCGAGCCCTCGAGCACGAGAGTGTCCGCTGCGAGGCTCGATCTCCCGTTGTCGACGAGCCGAGCGCCGCGACCGAGCGCGTTTGCGCAGCCCGCATGCTGCTCCGGAGCACTTGCGTTCGCACACGGGCACGGCGTGCTCGAACCATCACCGAAGCAGTACTCGACCGCGGTTCGGTTCAGTTTCACGATCAATCCGTTCTGCGTCTCCGAACCTGCGGTGACGCTTCCAGCGACGATCACGTTGTTCCCGCTCACCGCCGCGCAGACTGCACTTCGATTCGTGCTGGGACCTGCTCCCCGGTAGCGCCAACTCCAACGGAATGCGCCGGTCGAATCCCAAGACGCGATCGTGAGGTCGGGCGGGGCAGCACCCACCGGGCTCGCCGGGCTCCAGCCGCACAACCAAACGGCACCCATCGCGTCGACCACGAGATCGCCGAAATCGTCCCACCCGCTGAACCCTCCATCCCACGTCCGTTTCCAAATCAAGCTGCCGGCCGTGTCGAGGCACCACACCGCGAAGTCGTGATTGCCCATGCCGTTCTCGAGTGATCCGGCTGCGACGATACGCCCGAAAGGATCGACCTCGATTCGCGTCGCGTAGTCGCCGGAGTCCGCATTGCCGTCGTAGGTTCGGACCCAGGCGAGGTTCCCCGCCGGATCCCAGCGCGCGATCAACGCGTCGGGTCCGCTAGGACCGGCACGACCCGCGACGGTCGTGTTCCCTGCCGCGTCCACCACCAACGCATGCCCGTAGCCGGGCCGATAGATCAAGTCTTCCAACGTCCGAATCCACACGGGGACGCCTGCGGAAGTGACGCGTACGACGACGATGCGGAAGCTCGGACCCGGGCCCGGCCCCCCGCGGACGACTCCGGTCGCCCAGACATCTCCGCCCGGGCCGACAGCGACCGCTTTCAGATGGTCGATCCCGCCGTGACCATCCGCGATCCAGGCCCAGAGAATGTTGCCCGCTGCATCGAACCGCTCCAACGACAGATCGGAGTTGAGGGCACCGGCGAGAATCACGTCGCCATTCGGGCACAGCGCGAGCGCGTTGCCGCGGTTCGAACCCGTTCCGGACAGAGTGTTGCTCCACAGCAGATTCCCGACAGCGTCGTAGCGCAGAAGCGTGCGAGCGGAGACGGGTTGTATCGCATCCGTGTACCCGGCTCCGGCGACGAAGAGTCCCCCTGTGCCGTCGAACGCGACCGAGCTGCAGACATCGTGCGCGCTGACACTCGTGGAGCGCGACCACGCCAGCGTTCCGTTCGATCGGTACAGGCAAGTCTCGAAGTCGGAGTCGACCATCGGCCAGTTGATGATGGTATTGCCGCCCACCACGACTCTCCCGGTCGCATCGATCGCCACGGCTGTGAACTCGTTGCCCACGTCCGGCGCAACGTCGTGAGTGGCGACCCAGTCGACTGAAACTTGCGCCGAAGTCACCGACGCGAGCGCGACGGAGGCGAACAGGTACGTGCACTTCAAGTTCGTCCTCCGACTCGATCGGGAGTCGCGGGGATACCGCGAGGGGGATGACAAGCAAACGCGAGTCTATCCCGAGTCGTCGTTCCGTGGCGGGTGATCCTCCGCCTGACGGGAGTTCACCTGCGACTTGGCGGACGAAGCGCCTCCGAGAGCCCAGCGGCCGCGAGGAGTTTCCCCAGCGCTCTCATCAGAGCTGGACGTTCCCGCGCTTCCTCATCGGCGCGTCCTCGTGCTTCGTCGATTCAGATTGTGATGGCGGTGTCGTCGTTGCTCATCTCGAGTGCGCAGTGGAGCTTGGACGCGCTGACGTAGAAGCGCCAAGGTCGTTCCGTTTGACCGAAGATTCCGAACTCGGTGACGATGACGTACGAGGACAAGTTCGAGCTGCCGTCGGCACAGCAGATATCAGATTGATCTTCTCACGAACGGCGCGACGGTTCCTTCTACGAACTGATTGGGTTTCCAACCCCGTATCAGCTTATCCAGAAAAAAGGTGTCGACCACGCTCAGCGCGATACCAGCAACCGTGCCTCCGCCTCCCCACAGTGCATCCAGCCCTGCACCGACTCCAGTAAACAGGCTCCACCTTGTTAGCTTCGTCGGCAGCTTATCAGCCCATGTGTCTGCAACGGAGTCGCGGTGGTATTGACTTGCCAGATCTGCATCCGGTGGAAGCTTTTCCAACCAATGCCTGAAACGTCGCGCACGCTCCAACAGCCTCAAGATGTCGTCGATTCCTCGTTCACCCGAATTGACCGCTTCGCGAATCGCGCGCGCACCATCAATCGAGAAGCCCTGGAAGTGGTCGACCACTTGCCTGCTGTGCTTCGCTCGATTCAGTAGCTGATTTACGCGTAGCGACAAGATCGATCCGTGCAACGTATCTGTGACGAGCTCCGCATCGAGCATGCATGCGTACTCAGTCACCTCTCGCGCATTGACAAGGTGGCTCAGAAAGTGCGCGGGCGACAGACTCGAATGGGAAGGCGGAATGCGTTGGTGATACTCCGCGTTCGCCGCGACAAAGTCGATGTCTGTATCGACCACTACATGGTCGCCGACGATCGGCAGTACCTTGAAACGGGCGAACTCGGCCCGCGGGTACGTAGGCGCGTAGTGTCTCAGTAGACTGCGTGCGGCAGCCTCGCTGAACGGCTGATCGAGCAGATCCGCCCGTGCGCGCTGCGGTAGTGCGGTATCGATCTGCTCAACTTCGATTCGGTCAATGAAGCGGCGCGCGAGCCTTCTTCCTCTGCCTGGTCTGCCTGTCGCCTCGATGAACGTCTTCGGAATGACTTCTTCCGCTGCAGCCACTGATCGGCCACCCTGCTCTCTCGTAATCGCTCCAACAACGACATCATGATGTTCGCGTCCGAGGCCATTTTTTCCGGTGAAGATGGCGGCGAAATTGTCGCGGTAGACGATATTGAGATACCCGGAACTCACGAGCTCAAGCAGTCCGTCGGGTCCCCAGACGCGAAGTAATTGTTTTATTGCACTCGCATCAGCGACCAGATGCACCGAGCCATAGAAGAGCATCGCCTCAACCAAAGCGCCCACATCAATCGGACGCTCGGTCTCAAAAGGATCATGTTGCTGGATGACAATCCGTTCGAACACTCGAGCTCTCCTCTGGTTCGTAGCGAATTCGGAGACACCCGCCGAAACTAGGCTTCTCGCCAACCGCTAGTAGTCCGGCGTAGGCCGTTCACAACGGCACGTTCCCGTGCTTCCTCACAGGCCGCTCCTCGTGCTTCGTCTTCAACAGCTCGAGCGAGCGAATCAGCATTGGCCGCGTCCTCGACGCTTCGATCACGTCGTCGACGAACCCGCGCGCCGCTGCTTTATAAGGATTGTTGAACGTCGCCTCGTACTCCGCGGCCTTCTGCGCTTCCATCCCGGCGGGATCCTTCGCCTTCTCGATCTCGCGGCGGTGGATGATCTTCGCTGCGCCCGCGGCTCCCATCACCGCGATCATCGAGCTCGGCCACGCGAGGTTCACATCCGCGCGCACGTGCTTCGACCCCATCACGTCGTACGCGCCGCCGTACGCCTTGCGCGTGATCACCGTCAGCTTCGGCACCGTCGCTTCGCAGTACGCGTACAGGAGCTTCGCGCCGTGGCGAATGATGCCGCCGTACTCCTGCACGGTCCCCGGCAAGAAGCCCGGCACGTCCTCGAACGTCACGATCGGGATGTTGAACGCGTCGCAGAAGCGGATGAAGCGCGCCCCCTTCACCGACGCGTCGATGTCGAGACAACCCGCGAGCACCGACGGTTGATTCGCGACGACGCCGACGACTCGCCCGCCGAGCCGCGCGAAGCCCACGATCATGTTCATCGCGAACTGGTCCTGCACCTCCAGCCACGAGCCGACGTCCACGACCTTCTCGATCACGCGCTTCATGTCGTACGGCTTCTGCGCGTCGAGCGGGACGATCTTGTCGAGCTCGGGGTCGCAGCGATCGTGCGGGTCGTCGGTCGCGATGAACGGCGCTTCCTCCGCGTTGTTCAGCGGCAAGTACGAGAGCAAGCGCCGGATCAGCGCCATGCAGCTCTTGTCGTTCGACGAGCTGAAGTGCGCGACGCCTGACTTCGAGTTGTGCACGTGCGCGCCGCCGAGGTCTTCGCTCGTCACGTCCTCGTGCGTCACCGTCTTCACGACGTCGGGGCCGGTGATGTGCATGTACGAAGTGCCCTCGACCATGCACACGAAGTCCGTGATCGCCGGCGAGTACACCGCGCCGCCCGCGCACGGACCGAGGATCGCGGAGATCTGCGGAATCACTCCCGACGCGCGCGTGTTGCGCCAGAAGATCTCCGCGTAGCCGCCGAGCGAGCTCACGCCTTCTTGGATGCGCGCGCCGCCCGAGTCGTTCAGGCCGATCAAAGGCACGCCCACCTTCATCGCCATGTCCATGACCTTGCAGATCTTTTCCGCATGTGTCTCCGACAGCGATCCGCCGAACACGGTGAAGTCCTGGCTGAACAGGAACACCGGCCGTCCTTGGATCAGCGCGTGTCCCGTGACGACGCCGTCGCCCAGGATCTGCTGCTCCTGCATCGCGAAGTCGGTGCAGCGGTGCGCGACGAAGCGGTCGAGCTCGACGAACGACCCTTCGTCGACCAGGAAGTCGAGACGCTCGCGCGCCGTCAGCTTCCCCTTCTTGTGCTGCGCGGCGATGCGGTCCGCGCCGCCGCCGAGAAGCGTGAGCTCGCGCATGCGTCGCAGGCGATCGAGCGGTGATTCGGGAGTCGGCGTCGGCGTCATCGTCTCGGGCTTGCTCTCGTGGGTCTTGGCCATGGGCGCGGCATCCTAATGGAAGGAAGAGCGCGTACGGCAGGTTCGGGGCGCGCAGCCGTCGAAGTGCGAGCTGGGCAGCTCGCGGACTCCCAGTTCGAGCGCTTTAGGTAGCGTTAAGCCTCGTGCGGGATGATGTGGAGCACGCACGGGCGCCACCCGCCGCCACCGACGCGGTGAAACCACGCGCGTTGAGATGAAGATCCTCGTCGTCGAAGACCATGCGCCGCTGCGCGGCTCGCTGGCCAAGGGGCTGCGCGAGGCCGGATTCGCGGTCGACCTCGCGGCCGACGGCGAGGAGGGTCTGTGGCACGCGCTCGAGGAGGACTACGACGCCATCGTCCTGGACTTGATGCTGCCCAAGCTCGACGGGCTGAGCGTGCTCGAACGGTTGCGGGCGAAGGGCAAACAGTCCCACGTCTTGATCCTGACGGCGAAGGACGCCGTCCGCGACCGCGTGCGCGGACTGGAAGCCGGCGCCGACGACTACCTGGTCAAGCCCTTCGCGTTCGAAGAACTCCTGGCGCGCATCCGGGCCCTGGTCCGGCGGCGCTACGCGGCCAAGTCCCCCGCCGTGCGGGTCGGCGACCTCGAGATCGATCGTGCGGCGCAGCGCGTGCGTCGCGGCGGGCGCGACATCGAGCTCACCGCGAAGGAGTACGCGCTGCTCGAGCTGCTCGCGCTACGCGCCGGGGAGATCGTGCGGCGCGTAGAGATCTGGAGCCATCTGTACGAGTTCGCGGAGGAACCCAGCAGCAACCTGCTCGAGGTCTACGTGGCCCAGTTGCGTCGCAAGCTAGAAGCCGGCGGCGAGCCCAGGATGATCCACACGCGCCGCGGTGTGGGGTACTCGCTCGAGGCAATGTCCTGAAGTCGCTGACGACTCGCCTGCTCCTCGGCGCGACCGCTGCGGTGGCCGCCGTGCTGCCGCTCGCAGGTCTGAGTTTGTACGCGCTCGTCGAGGACGGTTTGGTCAGCGAAGTCGATCGCGCGCTGCTCACCAAGGTGCGCCTGCTCTCGGGTGCCGTCGATCAAGCCGACCGCGAACTGCACCTGGAGTTCGCGGACCCGGTCACGCGTGACTTCCTCGCGGGAGAGCGCGGCGAGCATCTGCAGCTCTACACCGCGATTGGGGACGTGCTCTACCGTTCGCCATCGCTCGGCGACCACTCGTTGCCCCTGGGCGCGGTTTCCGCCGAGCCCGCTCATGCCTGGGTCGACGTTCCGGAAGCCGGGCGCTGCCGCACCGTCACGCTGGCCTTCGAGGCCAACGTCGGCGAGGAATCGCCACCGGGCACCGTGCCGGCGAAGCTCGTGCTGGTGCTCGCGCACGATGCGCGCGACGTCGTCCAGACCCTGTCCACTCTGCGGAGCCGGCTGGTGATCGTTGGACTAGCCACTCTTGTGGTCACCGCGGCGACGCTGGTCTGGGTCGTGCGCCGGTCCGCGCGCCCGCTCGTAGCGGCATCCGAGCGCATCGCGATGATCGACGAGAGCGACCTGTCGATCCGGCTGGATGCGTCGCGCGTACCGAGCGAGCTCATGCCGATCGTGAAGCGCGTCAACGGACTGCTCGCGCGCCTCGAAGCTGCGTTCGAGCGCGAGCGGTCGTTTTCGGACGATGTCGCGCACGAGCTGCGCACGCCGCTGGCCGCGCTGCGCACCACGCTCGAGGTGGAGAACACGCGCAGCCGCAGTCCGGAGGAGTACGCGCGCGCGATCGAAGCCGCCGCCGCGATCGCCGTCGAGCTCCAGGGGATGGTCGAGCGGCTGCTGCAGCTCGCTCGCCTCGATGCAGGCTGTACGGCGATCGAGTCGGTGCGCTACGACTTGGCTGACTTCGCCGTGGAAACGTGGGAGCCCTATGCAACGCGCGCGCATGTGCGCCACCTGCGGGTCGATCTGGATCTGCAGCACGAACTGCAGGTGTCGTTCGATCGCGAGCTACTCGGACTGATCCTGCGCAATCTGCACGACAACGCGGTCACCTACGCCGACCCAGGCGGCCACGTGCGCATCGCCGTCCGCAGCGACGACGACGGCGCGATCCACCTCGAGGTGTCCAATTCGGGCAGCCGGCTCGATGAAGCGCAAGCGAGCGCCGCGACGCAGCGCTTCTGGCGCGGCGATAGCGCTCGCACCGACGCAGGATTGCATTGCGGCCTGGGATTGGCGGTGGTCGAGAAGGCGACGGCCGCGCTGGGAGGCACTTTGAAATTGAGCTCCCGCGTCGCGGGTGAGTTCGTCGCCCAAGTCGTGCTGAACGGCGCCGCGCGGAATCCGAGAGTGAAGCCCGGCTGAAGCACAGCCTCAGCTGGGCTTCAGCGGTGGCGGACTACGGTTGTCGTCCGAGATCCGAGAAGTTCCTCGGATCCAGAAAATAGGACGACCATGAAACACAAACTACTTTTCTCGTTGACCACGCTCGGCATCGGATTGTCCGTGTCCGTCGTGCTCATGGCAGCCAGTGCGCCGCCGCCGGCAGCGGCAGGCGGCGAGGTCCAGCTCTCGATCTCGCGCATCTACTGGGAGTACAACGCCTCGGCGAACGATCTGGGCGTGCACGTCTCCCTCGATGGCGAGGATTGGAGAGCGCTCAAGATCATGCGTCCGGACAAGAGCACGATCTTCCAGGTCTTCGGCAAGGGCCCCTATGCGCAGCTCGGCATGACCGAACTCTTCTTCGAGGGCGCCGAGCCGTCACTCGATGAATTCCCTTTGCCCAATCTCTTGGCAAAGTTCCCCGAGGGTGAGTACGAATTCGAGGGCCGCACCGTCGGCGGCCAGGACATCGAAGGCGAGGCCCAGTTCTCGCACGCCATTCCGGATGGGCCCAAGGTCGGCGCCGTCGTGGGCCCCATGAATCTCCTGCGCATCGAATGGGCGCCGGTCACATCGCCGCCGCCGGGGTTTCCGAATCGCCCGATCGTGATCAGCGGCTACCAAGTCATCGTGGAGTCGTTCCAAGTCACGCTTCCGCCCAGCGCGACCCGCGTGACGGTCCCCCCTGAATTCGTGGCAGCGCTCGCGCCTGGATCCCACGCGTTCGAAGTGCTGGCGATCGAGCAGAGCGGCAATCAGACCCTGACCGAGGGCACGTTCGTCAAGTAGCGCGCGGCAACGCGGCCGCTCCGCCGCTCGCACGTCGCATCCTGCGGCGTGCGAGCGATTTCGTTTCAACGGGCGTGCGAACGGCCGATTAGAAGCGCGCGTACTGCTCGAGCAGCCCGCACTTCGGGCATCGATACGCGAGGATCCGTTTCCGCACGCCAAGCTCGAGCCCCTTCCAGAAACTGCGTTTCGGCGCGCCTTTGATCCACTCCGCGACGTGCCGCGAGTTCCAGTGGCCTTGGTCGAGCACGTAGCCCTCTTCCATCGGCTCTTTGCAGCGCAGGCACTTGGGTTGGATGATTTCCATGCGCGTCGAATCGCGTTCGGCTTGCTCAGCGCTTGGGACTCTCCAAGGCGAAGTTCACGAGCCAGCCGCACTGCGGACAGCGGAAGGACACGATGCCAAGTCGCGGCTTGTCCTTGGCCTTGACACCGCCCCATGCGCTTTTCTCCGGCACGCCCTCGGCCCAGGTTGCAGAGTCGACCTGCCCGCCGTGGGTCTGATCGACGATGAAGCCGGCGGACATCGCGACCCGACATACGGGACACTTCGGTTCCGGACGATTCATACGCGGCCTTCGTTCATACGCTGCTTCCGTGAGGAGCGAAGTTCACGAGCCATCCGCACTTTGGGCATCGATACGACACGATGCTCACGAGCTTCTTGTCCATCATCTTGACTGCGCCGATCACGTTCTTCTTCGGCGGGCCTTCCACCCAAGCGGCCTGGAGGTTCGCGCCATGCGACGGATCGATCATGAAGCCCTCGTTCATCGCGACGTCGCAGCTCGGACACTTCGGTGTCGGTTGAGTCATGGATTGCTCCGCTGTGTGTGCGACTTGTCGTGCGGATCCTCGACGAGCTCCATCAACACGCCGCCAGTGCTCTTCGGGTGCACGAACGCGATCGTCGTCTTGTGCGAACCCGGGCGCGGCGTCTCGTCGATCATCCGCACGCCCGCGGCCATGAGCTTCTCGATCGCGACGGCGCAGTTCTCGACCTTCCACGCGACGTGATGAATGCCCGGGCCGCGCGTCGCGAGGAACTTCGAGATCGGTGAATCGGGACTCGCGGGCTCGACGAGCTCGATCCGTTGTGACCCCGCGTACAGCACGAGCACATTCACCTTCTGCTGCGGCACGAACTCCGGCTCGCCGGCCGCGAGACCGAGGGCGTCAACATACTGACGGCGTGCTTCGGCGAGGCTCGGGACCGCGATCGCAACATGGTGCAGACCCTGGACGAGACCGCGCAGCGCATGAGGTGCTTGCATCAGAGAACTTCCGGGGGCTTGTGCTTTCCGAACACGCGCTCGAGCGTCGTGCAGATTTCTCCGAGCGTCGCATACGCGTCGACCGCCGCCAAGATCGGCGGCATCACGTTGGCCGTGCCGCGCGCGGCTTCGCTGACGGCGCGCAGAGTGCCTTCGACGCGCGCGCCGTCCCGTTCCGAACGGACGCGCGCGAGATCGGCGAGCACTTCCGCGCGCGCGCCGTCGTCGGGACGGAAGATGTCGGCCTCTCCGTCCTCCGACTCGAAGCGATTGACGCCCACGACCACTTGCTCGCCGGACTCGACGGCTCTCTGCCACGCGAGCGCACTCTTCAGGATCTCACGCTGCACGAAGCCGGATTCGATCGCAGCGACCGCGCCGCCGCGCTTCTCGACTTCGGCCATCAATGCAACCGCGCGCGCCTCGAGCTCGTCGGTCAGGCTCTCGATGAACGGTGCGCCACCGAGCGGATCGACGACGTCGGCGACGCCGGATTCATGAGCGATCACTTGCTGCGTGCGCAGCGCCGTGCGGGCCGACGATTCGCTCGGCAGGCTCAGCGCCTCGTCCATCCCGTTCGTGTGCAGCGACTGCGTGCCGCCGAGCACCGCGGCGAGCGCTTGTAACGTGACGCGCACGACGTTGTTCTCCGGCTGCTGGCTCGTCAGCATCGAGCCCGCCGTCTGCGTGTGGAAGCGCAGCATCCAGCTCTTCTCGTCCCGCGCGCCGAATTCGTCGCGCATGATCCTCGCCCACATGCGCCGCGCGGCGCGGAATTTCGCCACCTCCTCGAACAGGTTGTTGTGGGCATTGAAGAAGAAGGAGAGCCGCGGCGCGAACTCGTCGATCGGGAGGTTCGCCGCGAGCGCGGCCTTCACGTAGGCCCGTCCGTTCGCCAGCGTGAACGCGAGCTCCTGCACGGCGGTCGAGCCCGCTTCGCGGATGTGGTAGCCCGAGATCGAGATCGTGTTCCAGTTCGGAACGTGCTCCGCGCAGAACCCCATCACGTCGGTCGCGAGGCGCATCGACGGCGCCGGCGGAAAGCGATAATTCCCGCGCGCCGCATACTCTTTCAAAATGTCGTTCTGCACCGTGCCGCGCAGCGCACGCAGCTCGACGTTCTTGCGCTTCGCGAGCGCGCAGTACAGCGCGAGCAAGATCGGCGCGGTCGCGTTGATCGTCATCGACGTCGACACATCGCCGAGCGGGATGCCGTCGAAGAGCGTCTCGACGTCGCGCAAGCTGTTGATCGGAACGCCGACCAGTCCGACTTCGTTCACCGCCAGCGGATGATCGGAGTCGTAACCGATCTGCGTCGGCAGATCGAAAGCGGTCGAGAGTCCGGTCTGGCCGTTCGCGAGCAGAAGCTTGAAGCGCCGATTGGTTTCGCGCGCGCTGGAAAATCCGGCGTACTGCCGCATCGTCCACAGTTGCGCGCGGTACATGCTCGGCCGCACGCCGCGCGTGAACGGATACTGCCCCGGAAAACCGGTGCCTTTCGGCGCGCCGCGTTCGGCCGCATACACCGGCGCCAGCTCGATCCCCGAAGTCGTGTCGAAGCGGGCCTTGCGCTCCGGCGTGCGAGTTCGCGAACGCGCATACGGACCAGCGAGCCACGCTGCCCGCGTTTCGGGTTCGTGGTCGCCGCCGGGTTCGGGGACGCGCGCGGACGGCGCACCGCCCGGGTTGGAAACCTTCTCGGTGCGATCCGGTGTCATTGCGAGGAAGCCTGCGGCGCGAAAAGCGGGCGGCGAATTGTAGAGGCGTGTGCGCTCAGTCGCAAACGCGCCCAGCGCGTTCTTCACGCGTTCGCCGCTACGTATCTCGAATGAATAACGGGGCGCATGAGTGATAGGATCGCGTCCGCTCGAGTCGCCCGCCCGAGCTTTGGTTCTGGAAATATGAAGCGCTTCACTCTTCTCGCCGCGTGCGTCTTCGTCGCGGTCGTTTTGGTCGCTCTCGTCTGGTTCGTCTCGAAGAGCGACAGTCCGACGCCCATCGACTCGGCCGCGCGCGCCGAACATCCGTCGGCGGCGGCGCCTTCGTCGGCGCTGACCACGAACGAGGTCGAGCCTCTCGCGCTCGACTGCGCCCTCGCCGCGGACGCGTCGCAGAGTGGCGACGTCGCGTCTCGTTCTGCCGCGCCGGATCTCCTGCGCACGCTCGTCGTCCGCGGCCGCGTGCGCGCGCCGTCGATGTGCGAGGATCCGACGCTCGAGGTGCTCGCGTGCACCCGCGCGCTCGATCTCGACACGGTCGCGAGTTGGACATCGGGCGACGCCGACGCCCGCCCGGACGAGAAGGCGATCTTGGCGCGCGCGCCGGTCGCGGCGGACGGCACGTTCGAGGTCGCGCTTGATGAAGGCACGAAGCGCGCGTTCTTCGCCGTCTCCGGACGTTTCCTCTACTTGCGCAAGTCGGCCGAGCTCGATTTGTCGGGCGGCGCGCGCACGATCGAAATCGACGCCGATGTCGGCGCGTGGGTCGCGGGCGAGATCAGTCTCCCCGCCGAGTCCCCCGTCACCGCCGCCGAGATCGACGGCACGCCGGTGCGCATACGCACGTCCGTCGAGGAGTTCATGGGCGGCGGCGATCCGAGCGCGAGCGTCTCGCGCGGCGCGCACCTCGCATCCGGACGATTCGAGTTCCGCGCGGTTCCTATCGGAGGGAAGTACCGCGTCATCATCGAGCCCGAGAAGCTCGCGGCTTACGCAGGGATGGTGACCGACCTCCAGGCGTGTCAGCCGCGAATGCTGCCCATTCCGCTCGTGCGCGGCGGCACGGTGCGCGGCGTCGTCCGCGGCTCGGACAAGAATCCGATCGAAGGGGCCGAAGTCGAAGCGTCGATCGCCGGCAAGTGGTTCGGCTTCGAC
>JANLUN010000546.1:0-1660 GCA_031363505.1 Planctomycetota bacterium
GCCGGGAGCCGCAAAACTCGCAAGGGCGCCGATGATGGATAGCAGGGTTATGGTCTTCACGAAGTTGATCCTCTGGTTGCTAGCACTCAATCGCTGCGGCTTACGGCTGCCATCGGCCGAGCCATCGGGTTAGGTGTGCGCCGACCGCGGTCGTCGCACGTCGCTTCCCCGTGAATACATATTAAGGCAGCTATGGAGCCGTGACGCGCACGCTTCCAGGCATACCGACCAGCGGATGTCGGTACTCCGCGGTGGGGCGACGTCCGACAGCGCTGCTCACGTCGTGGAAATTCCGCGGTCCCGCGCGGATCACGAATCGACGAACAACCGGTCGCGCGCGGCCTCGCTGATCGCTGCTACCGCGGGGTTCTTGATGCGTCGCTCCACCGAGATCGCCCAAAATCGTTCGCGCAGATCATCGCTGCGTCCGACGACGCGCACGTTGAACTGATCTTGGACTTCGCGTTCGATCGCCGAGGGCGCGGGGAAGATGCCGAGCCCGTTCTGACCGAACGCCTTGATCAACGCGCTGTCGGCGATCTCGGCCACGATCTGCGGGCGAATGCCCTGGCGTTCGAACCACGGATCGAGCGCGCGGCGCAGCGCCGTGTCCTCGGTCGGCAGGATCATCGGCTCCAGGCCCAGTGAGCGTGGAAAACTGCGCTTGGCGCGCTTTTGGATGCTCTCGACCGCGAACCAGGTCACGCCGCACTCACCCAAGAGGTGCGCGTAGGCCCTGATGCGCGCAGCGGTCGGCAGAGGTGAGTCACTGAGCACGACGTCGAGCGCGTGCTGCCCGAGCCGCGCGAAGAGCTCGCGCGCAGGTGCTTCTTGCACGACGAGACGCACGGGATCCGGTCCACGCAGCGCGGGCTCGAGTAAGCGGCGCACGAGCAACTTGGGCAGCACATTCTCGACTCCAACCGCGAGCTGCAGGGGTCGACCGGTCGGGCGGCCCTTGACCGTGTCGACCAGTTCGCGTCCGAGCGCGAAGATCTCTTCGGCGTATCGATACACGACGCGCCCCATCTCGGTCAGCTCGAGTCCACGACCGACGCGCACGAAGAGTTTCTCGCCCAGTGCGACCTCGAGCTCCCGGACCTGCGCGCTGATCGTCGGGTGAGTCAGCTTCAGACGCTCGGCCGCACGCGCCACGCCGCCTTCGCGGGCCACGGTCCAGAAGTAGAGCAGGTGGTGGTAGTTCAGCCATTCCAGCGTAGGAGTCATGTCGGTTTTATCGAACGATACCAAAGAAACTATCAAATTGTCGACGCGAGACATCGAGCCGATGATGGTCCGTGCTTGCGCTGGACCCCCACGGAGACCTGTGATGAAACTGCACATGCATTGGAGCGGACTGACGGCCACCCTCGACCTGCGCCAACGCCTCGAACGTCGTTTGGCCTTTGCCTTGGGTCGCTTCGGCGACGAGGTGGACCATGTCTGGGCTGAACTCGCGGACGCGAACGGCCCGCGGGGTGGCGTCGACAAGCGCGTCAGCCTGCGAGTGCGCGGACGGCGGCTCAAGGACCTGATGGTCACCGACGCCGACTCGAATCTGTCCGCAGCGATCGACCGTGCGTCGGAGCGCATCGGCCGCTCGATCGGCCGCGCGCTGGAGCGCGCGAACGGTCACACCCACGGGCACCGTGACATGCTG
>JANLUN010000552.1:0-3499 GCA_031363505.1 Planctomycetota bacterium
CGGCCGCCCTCGTGCGGGCATTGGGAATCGAGCGCGTAGAGCTGGCCGCCGAGGCGGCACAACACCACCTGCTTGCCACCGGCCAGCGTGTCGCCGATGTCGACCGTGCGGGCTTCGCCCTCCGGCAGCTTGCTCGCGCCCTTGATCACGAGTCCCTTGCCGCGGAACAGGTTCATCAGTCTTCCGAACATCCTCCGAATGCTAGCATTCGCGCCCCCGATGAAGCCCGTCGTGCTGGTCAACGTAGTCGGGCTGACGCCGCGCCTGATCGGCGAGCGTACGCCGAACCTCGCGCGCCTCGCGACCCGCGCGCCGATGACGACCGTGCTGCCGGCGGTCACCTGCAGCGCGCAGGCGACGATGCTCACCGGCCTCATGCCCAGCGCGCACGGCGCGGTCGGCAACGGCTGGTTCGCGCACGACAGTGGGGAAGTGGCGCTGTGGCGCCAGGCCAACGCGCTCGTCTCGGGCGAGAAGCTGTACGAGCTCGCGCGCAAACGCGATCCGTCGTTCACGTGCGCGAAGATCTTCTGGTGGTGGAACCTCGGCGCTGCGGTCGAGTGGTCGATCACGCCGCGTCCGTTCTATCCCGCCGACGGCCGCAAGATTCCCGCCGTGTACGCGTGGCCGACGTCGTACGGCGACGAGCTCGAGGGCGCGCTCGGCAAGTTCCCGTTCTTCGACTTCTGGGGACCGAAGTCGGGTCTGCCATCGAGTCGGTGGCTCGCAGATGCCGCGATCGCGACGATCGAGAAACACAAGCCGACGTTGACGATGGTCTATCTCCCCCATCTCGACTACGACTTGCAGCGCTTCGGTCCGTCGGACGCGCGCTCGCAGAAAGCGCTCGTCGAGATCGACACCGTGCTCGGCGACCTCTCCGCCGCCGCTCGCAAGCACGGCGTCGAGATCCTCGTCGTCAGCGAATACGGATTGACCGACGTCGATACGCCGGTGCACGTCAATCGCGCGCTGCGTGAAGCTGGGCTACTGGTCGCGCGCGCGACGCCGGCGGGAGATGTGCTCGACGTGTTCGGCAGCGACGCGTTCGCGCTCGCCGATCACCAAGTCGCGCATGTGTACACACGCTCGCCCGCGGCGAAGCAGCGCGCGGCCTCGCTGTTGCGCGGTCTCGCTGGCGTCGAGCGCGTGCTCGACGACGCGGACAAACACGCCGCCGGACTCGATCATCCGCGCGCGGGCGATCTCGTTGCAATCGCGAACCCGAACGCTTGGTTCACCTACTACTACTGGACCGATCCATCCGCCGAACCGGACTTCGCGCGCACGGTCGACATCCACCGCAAGCCGGGCTACGACCCGTGCGAGCTGTTCGTCGATCCGAAGATCGCCATTCCGAAGCTGCGCGTCGCGCGCCGGCTCGCACAGAAGAAGCTCGGGTTCCGGTACTTGATGGACGTGATCCCGATCGACGCGGGCCTCGTGCGTGGAAGCCACGGACGATTGCCTGACGATCCGAAGGACGGCCCCGTGTTCCTGTGCTCGCGCAAGTTCGGCGAGTGCGGGCCGGAGCCGCAGCGCGGTCAGGTCGAAATGACCTCGGTCAGCGCCCGCGTGCTCGCGCTGCTCGAGCGCAAGCCGTGACGAGCGCGAGACGACCGCGTCTCCCACGCACCGTCGTCCTTCTCGGCGTGGTGAGCCTGTTGTCGGACGCGGCCAGCGACATGATCGTGCCGCTGCTTCCGGCGTTTCTCAGCGGCACGCTGGGCGGCGGCGCGTTGATGCTCGGGTGGATCGAGGGCAGCGCCGACGCGCTCGCGAGCTTGCTCAAGCTGTTCGCCGGACGCTGGTCCGATCGCATCGGTCGATACCGGCCGTTCGTGTCGACGGGTTACACCCTGTCCGCTGTGGTCAAGCCTCTCATCGCCGCGGCCACGCTGCCCTGGCACGCGGTGCTCGTGCGCGCGATCGATCGCACCGGCACGGGGCTGCGCACGAGCCCGCGCGATGCGCTCCTCGCCGCCGCCGTTCCGCAAGAACGGCGCGGCGAAGCGTTCGGATTCCACCGCGCGATGGACCACGCCGGAGCGGTGATCGGACCGCTCAACGCGATCCTGGTCTTGCACTTCATCACGACAGATCTGCGCACGGTCTTCTGGCTGGCTGCGATCCCGAGCGCGCTCTCGGTCGCGTGCCTGTTCTTGGTGCCGGCGGAACCTCGCCGTCCGAGCGTCCGACCTTCCCTGCGCAGCACGCCCCCTAGCGCTCCGCTGGTCCGTTTCCTCGTGCCGCTCGCGGTGTTCACGCTCGGCAACGCGAGCGATCTCTTCTTGCTGCTCAAAGCGAGCTCGCACGACGCCCCCCTGTACACGCTGCCGCTCTTGTGGCTCGGCC
Organism: Planctomycetota bacterium; assembly: GCA_031363505.1. Classification (GTDB taxonomy): domain Bacteria; phylum Planctomycetota; class UBA1135; order UBA1135; genus JANLUN01. Next base: position 2,356 of record JANLUN010000552.1, read on the forward strand.
TGCACATCGTCAAGGCGATCAGTTCCTTGTACGCCGGCCGACTGACCGACCGGGTCGGATCGCTGCCCATGATCGTCAGCGGCTGGATCGTGTACGGGCTGGTGTACGGCGCCCTGGCGTTCGCCGAATCGCAAGCGGCGATCATCAGCCTATGCCTCGTGTACGGCACGTATCACGGGCTGACCGAGGGCGCGGAAAAAGCACTCGTCGCAGAGCTCTCACCGAGCGCGGAACGCGGCAGCTCGTTCGGCTGGTATCACTTGACGATCGGCTTGCTCGCTCTACCGGCCAGCGTGATCTTCGGCGCGATCTGGCAGAGCGTCGGCAGCCGGTCCGCTTTCTTGTTCGGGGCCAGTCTGTCTGCGGTGGCGTGCATACTGCTGATGCTCTGCCGGCCCCGCAGACTCTCAGCGTGACATCGCGCACATCGCGACCCATGTCGCCAACGCTGACTCGAACACCATCGGATAAGCCTTGCGCGTCTTCCCAGCGCAAACCCTGCGCGCGCGCGAACGCCCTTCAGTCAACGCTTCGGCGGATCGAGCCGCCGTGACGCTGCCTGCCACGATTCTGCGAGATCGTTCCGTCCGAGTTCGCGGTACTGGACCGAGAGCAAGCGCGCGACCGCCGCGTTGGGCAAGATGCGGTACGCGGCCTCGAGATCGGCGACCACACCCCGCGCGTCCTTCTTCTCGAGCTTGATCAACGCGCGATTGCGCAGCGCGCCCTCCGCGCGCGGATGCCTCGCGATCGCGCGATCGAGCACCTCCATCCCGTCATCGGGCCGCCTCAATCGCGCCAGCAACGGACCGAGATTCACCTCCGTCTCGGTCTGCGCCGGATCGATCTCGAGCGCGCGCTCGTAGGAGGCACGCGCCTCGTCGAGCTTCGAGAAGCGCTCGAACAGCGATCCGCGCACGTGGTGATACATCGGAAGCGCGTTCGCGACCGGACCCGGTTCGCGCTCGGCGTACGCGCGCGCGAGCTCCGGCCGTCCCGCTGCCATCAGCGCCATCATCCACAGGCCCGGATCTTCGGCGAACGCCGGCGCGGGCCGACCCGGCCATTGGAAGAGCGCGAGCTTTCCGTCGCGGTTCTCCTTCAAACGGAGAGGACTCTTCGGCGCGCGCTTCGGGATCGTGCG
>JANLUN010000623.1:0-6053 GCA_031363505.1 Planctomycetota bacterium
GTTCTTGCAGGGCAAGGGCCGCGGTTGGCTCACCGCCGAGTACTCGATGCTCCCTTCGTCGACGGAGACGCGCAAATCGCGCGACCGCATCGGATCGATCGACGGTCGATCCGTCGAGATCCAGCGGCTCATCTCGCGCTCGCTGCGCGGCGTCATGGACCTCACGAAGATGACGGAGCGGACCATTTGGGTCGACTGCGACGTGATCCAAGCTGACGGCGGCACGCGCACGACCGCGATCAGCGGCGCGTACGTCGCGTTGCACGATCTCCTGATGCACATGGACGGTCGGCGCATCCTGCGCGGCTGGCCGCTCAAGAGCGCGGTCGCCGGCGTGTCGGTCGGCGTGGTCGGCAAGGAGCCGCTCTGCGACCTGACGTACGCCGAGGACAGCAAGGCCGAAGTCGACATGAACTTGATCATGACCGGCGACGGTCAGTTCATCGAAGTGCAGGGCTCCGCCGAAGGCGCGCCGTTCGACAAGGGCGAGCTCGACTCGATGCTCGAGCTTGGGAGCGCCGCGATCCGTCGCATCTTCGAGCTGCAGAAGGCCGCGTTGGCGGAACGCTGAGCGCTCACTCGCTCATCAAGAAGATGAGCGGACGGACGTCGTCGTCCTCGGCGGTCCACTCCCAGTACCGCAGCAGGATCTTGTACACCATGATCCCGGTCTCGCCTTCGCCCCAGACGAGATAGCGCGCCGCCTGCCCCATCAAGTTTCGCCGCGTGAGGCCGAGGAACAAGCTGATCGGATCGAGCAGCTCGCTGACGTACGCGATCGTGTTCGCGATCGCGATCGCGCCGGACACTTCGATCGTGAAGTCGTCGCCGCTGCGCCGCACGCGCAGCGTGAGCGGAGCGAGGAACTCGCTGCGGTTGTCCATCAGCTCGACGTTCAGGAACGCCAGCGGCCCGCGGATCGCGTAATAGCGGCGCAGCTCCGCGGCCTTCTTTTCGCGCATGCCGCGCGTTCCACCGCGCAGGGGCACGAGGTTCACGCGCTTGCCCACCATCGCTTTCCAGAGCTCCGCCGATTCGTCGTCTGCGAACAAGATCTCCGACACGCGCAGCTCGGTGGCTCGCTGCCAACGGCTGACCGCGCTGACCCCCACGATCGCGATCACGAACAGACCCGCGATGATCACGCCGTCGGGTCGACCGATGACGTTGTCGACGAGCGTGAACGCGAAGACCGCGGTGATCACCCAGAAGTAGAGGCTCTGGCCGAGAATGGAAGTCTTCGCCGCGCGGCTCGGTTCCGAACGCATGTCGCGCCACAGCGCGAGCGCGACGGCGAATGCGGCCGAGAGCATCAGCACGAGCACTCCGGTCGCGTACGCGCCGGCCTGCGCCTCGACGTCGGCATCGAAGGCCCACGTGACGAGCACGCTGATCGCGAAGAGCACCAGCACCAGCGGACGGCGATAGCTCGTCCAGTGCGGGGCCATGCCGAAGCGCGGCAGGTAACGCGGGATCACATTCAGGAGCCCGGCCATCGCCGAAGCACCGGCGAACCACAGGATCGCGATCGTGACGAAGTCGTACACCGTGCCGAACCCATGACCGAGGAGCTCGTGAGCGATGTAAGCGATCGCGCGCCCCGCGGCTTCTCCATGCTCACCGTACGCCGCGCGAGGAATCAGGAGCGTGCTGACGAAGCTCGAGAGCAGGAGCATCACGCTCATGATCAGCGCCGCGGCCACGAGCAGCTTGCGTGTCGCGCGGATTCGACCCCACGGGGTCACCGACCCTGCGTCGTGCGCATCGCCCGCGACGTGGGACATCACCGAGACCCCTGTCTCGAATCCGCTCAGTCCGAGTGCGAGCTTCGGAAAGACGATCGCGGACGCGAGGAGCAGCATCGTCCAGTCGCCGTGGATGGCGAGCTCGCCGTTCCAAGCGTCGATGAGCTCCGGCCGGCGGCTGATCTCGAGCAACCCGCGCAGAAGCACGAAGAGGTTGAGCAGGATGTACGGCACCGCCAGCGCGGTCGCGACGCGTATTGCGGCGCGGAAACCCGTGAGGAAGACCGCGGCGAGCAGCGCGAGGAGGAGCAGCGTGATCGCCATCTGCGACTCGCCGAGCCAGTCGTGCAGGAACGGGTTCTCGACGGCGTGCTTCGCGGCGTCGGCCGCGGACAGAGTCATCGTGATCACGAAGTCCGTGGCCGCGAACCCGAGCAACGCGAGCACGAGGAACTTGCCCCACCAGCCCGAGAGCAGCGACTCGAGCATCGCGATCGAGCCTTGTCCGGCGAAGGAACGGCGCGCGACCTGCGCGTACACCGGAACCGCGCCGAAGAGCGTCACGGCGACGAGGATCGCGGTGGCGATGGGCGAGAGAGCGCCGGCCGCGAGCAACGCGATGCCAGGCTGGTATCCGAGCGTCGAGAAGTAGTCGACGCCGGTGAGCCACAGGACCTTGTACCAGGGTTGCGCGACATCACCGGCGTGAGACGCGCCCGGCTCACCACCGGCGGTCATCCAGCGCCCGATGATCGTGCTGGGCGGCGCGGTGCGCGGCACCGGCAGCGGCGAAAGCTTGTAGTCGCTCGGCAATCGTCAACCCTGAGGTCCGCGCGCGAGCGTACTCGCGTGCCGCGCGGGCTACCATCGGTCGCGCGATGAAACTCCTCCTCGCCAGCGCGAACAAGAAGAAGCTGCGCGAGCTCGAGCGGACGCTCGCCGAGCTCGCCGCACCCGATGCGCTCGACGTGCAGATCGTGCTGCCGAGCGACATCGGCGGACTAGGCCCCGTGATCGAGGACCTTCCGACGTTTCGCGGCAACGCCGCCAAGAAAGCGATCGCGGCCGCTCGCGCGAGCGGGATGTGGGCGCTGGCCGACGATTCGGGCCTCGAAGTCGACGCGCTCGACGGCGCGCCGGGCGTCCTCTCGGCGCGCTTTGCGGGCGCTCACGGTGACGACGATGCGAACAACGCGCTGCTGCTCGAGCATCTCCGCGGCGTCCATGAAAGCGGGCGCGGCGCGCGCTTCGTGTGCGCGCTCGCATTGGCGCGGCCGGACGGGTCGCTGGCGGCGGAGATCGAGGGCACCGCGCGCGGCAGGATCCTGACAGAGCCGCGCGGGTCGCACGACTTCGGTTACGACCCGCTCTTCCTATTCACGGAGCCCGGCTTCGCCGAGACCGATCGGGGCTTCGCGGAGCTCGATCCGGACGCGAAAGCGCGCGTAAGTCACCGTGGCCGTGCGCTGCGCGAGCTCGCGCGCGTCCTCCCCGACCTCGCGCGCGCGACTTAGCCTCGGTTAGGATCCCCGCCCCATTATCACGGCCGCACCGCGGTCACGTCACGGCCGCACCGCGGCACGCCACAGTCTTGGAACCGAAGTACATCCGCAATTTCTCGATCATCGCGCACATCGACCACGGCAAGTCGACGCTCGCCGATCGCATGCTCGAGACCACCGGCGCCGTCGAGAAACGCGACATGCGCGCGCAGTTGCTCGATTCCATGGACCTCGAGCGCGAGCGCGGCATCACGATCAAAGCGTCGGCGGTCACGATCTGGCACGAAGTCGCCGGCCAGAAGTACGAGCTCAACCTGATCGACACGCCCGGGCACGTCGACTTCAACTACGAAGTCCAGAAGAGCCTCCAAGCGTGCGAAGGCGCGCTCTTGCTCGTCGATGCGTCGCAAGGGGTCGAGGCGCAGACCGTCGCGAACGCCTACCTCGCGATCGAAGCCAACCTCACGGTCCTCCCGGTGATCAACAAGATCGACCTCCCCCACGCGCGGCCTGACGTCGTGTGCGAGGAGATCGAAAACTCGATCGGCATCGACGCGTCCGACGCGCTGCGCGTCTCCGCGAAGAGCGGCATGGGCGTCAACGAACTCCTCGACCGCATCGTCGAACGCATCCCTGCGCCGACTGGACGGCCGACGGATCCGCTGCGCTGTCTGATCTTCGACGCGGTCTACAACGAGTACCGCGGCATCGTCGTGTACTTGCGCGTCGTCGACGGAACGATCCGCGAGCGCGAGACGATCCACATGCTCGGCACCGACAAAATCTACGAGGCCGTCGAGCTCGGTCGCTTCACGCCGACGATGAAGCGCGCGGGCGAGCTCGGTCCGGGCGAGGTCGGCTACTTCATCTCGAACATCAAGCAGCTCGGCGACGTGCGCATCGGTGACACGATGACGCACTACAAGGGCCCGAAGGTCGAGATGCTTCCGGGCTACCGTCCGCCGATGCACATGGTGTACGCGGACTTCTTCCCGACGAACTCGGGCGACTTCGAGAGCCTGCGCGAAGGCCTGGCGACGCTCTCGCTCTCCGATTCGTCGTTCTCGTACGAGCCGGTGACGTCGGAAGCGCTCGGCTTCGGTTTCCGCTGCGGTTTCCTCGGACTCCTGCACATGGAGATCGTCCAAGAGCGGCTCGAGCGCGAGCACGACATGGACATGATCCAGACCGCGCCGACGGTCACGTACAAGATCCGGCGGGAGAACGGCGAGGAGCAAGAGATCCACTCGCCCGCGCAACTCCCCTCGGCCGACGCGTACGTCGAGATCCTCGAGCCGAACGCGCGCGTCAACGTCATGGTGCCGACCGAGTACATCGGGAACGTGATGCAGATCGCGTCCGATCACCGCGGCGAGTACGTGCGGCAGGAGCACCTGTCACCGACGCGCGTGCAGCTCGTGTACGACATCCCGCTGGCCGAGCTGATCTACGACTTCTTCGACAAGCTGAAGTCGGCGACGCGCGGCTACGGCACGCTCAACTACGAGATCAGCGGCTACAAGGCGGCCGATCTCGTCAAGCTGCGGATCCTCGTCAACGGCAACGAGGTCGACGCGCTCTCGTCGATCGTGCACAAGGATCAAGCCGACTACCGCGGCCGCAGCGCGATCAAGAAGATGCGCAAGGAGATCTCGCGCCACCTGTTCGAGATCGCGCTGCAAGCCGCGATCGGCGGGCGCATCATCGCGCGCGAGACGATCTCCGCGCTGCGCAAGGACGTGACCGCCAAGTGCTACGGCGGCGACGTCACGCGCAAGCGCAAGCTGCTCGAGAAGCAGAAAGCCGGCAAGCGCCGTATGCGCCAGATCGGTAACGTCGAGATTCCGCAGAAGGCGTTCCTGGCGGTGCTCGGCGGAGACGAGGAAACGTGAGCGCCGACGCGAAGAAGGCCGGACCGCACCGGCCTTGGCGCGAATATCTAGAAGCGATCACGATGGCCATCATCATGGCCGTGATGCTCAAGTACTTCGTGCTCGAGGCGTACCAGATTCCATCGGGCTCGATGCAGCCGACGCTGATGGGCAACGACGAAACGGGCATCAAGGACCGCATCCTCGTCGACAAGCTCTCGTTCCATTTCCGCGACCCCGAGCGCTTCGAGGTGTGCGTCTTCAAGTACCCCCTCGACCGCTCGAAGAACTTCATCAAGCGCGTGTGCGGCATGCCGGGTGAGCAGATGAAGATCTCGTACGGCGACTTGTGGACGCGCAAGGATGCGAGCGACGAGTGGAAGGTCCTGCGTCGACCGCGTCCCGTTCAAGACGAGGTGTGGAAGCGCCTCGATCTGGACGACGCGCGCTACGAGCGTTGGAAGCCCGACGCGGGCGCGCGGACTTGGTCCGTCGACGGTCGCGCCACCGTTCTCGCGCGCGGTGACGGATCGGTGCGCTTGCCGAGCGACGGCGGCTCGGTGCTCGACAACTACCGGGACGGATATCCCGGCACGATGGCGCGCGCGCTCTCTCGCGCGCGTGGCTACTCCGGCAGTCATCCCGTCGGGGACTTGCGGCTCGAGTGCGACGTGCGCGGTCTACCTGGCTGCTCGCAGGTCGTGATCGAGCTGCAGGAAGGCAATCGGCGGTACCGATTCGAGCTCCCCGGTCCGGCGAGCTCTCCGGGTGAATCGGCGCCGCGCATCCGCGCGAACGAGGTCGGCGGCGGATCGAAACCGCTCGCGCTCGAACTCGCCGCTGCGTCGCCGTGGCGGCTCGCTCCGAATGACACCGTCTCCGTCGCGGTGCAGAACATGGACGACCGGCTGACGCTCGAGATCGACGGCGACATC
>JANLUN010000634.1:0-3529 GCA_031363505.1 Planctomycetota bacterium
GCTGGATCTCGCCCGACACGATGGAGGATCTCGCGAGCTACTTCGCGATCGAGCCCGTCGAGGTCTACGGCGTCGCGTCGTTCTACCCGATGTTCCGCATGCACCCGCCGGGCAAGCACGTGGTGTCGATCTGCCACAACATCAGCTGCGCGCTGCGCGGCGCGGACGAGATCGTCGACGAGGTCTGCCGCATCACCGGCGCGAGCGTGCACGGCACGTCGCCCGACGGCAGGATCACGGTCTACACCGTCGAGTGCCAAGGCGCGTGCGCCAACGCTCCGATGTTCGACCTCGACGGCGTGTACCACGAGGACCTCGACGCCGCGAAGGTGCGCAAGATCCTGGGAGCCGTGTCGTGAAAGCGTTCGAGACGTACCTCCTCGATCGCTGCAAGGTCGACGGCGCGCACACGCTCGCTTCGTACAAGAAGCTCGGCGGCTATCAATCGATCGAGAAGATCCTGAAGCAGGGCACTCCGCCCACCGATGTCACGAACGAAGTGAAAGCGTCCGGACTGCGCGGCCGCGGCGGTGCCGGTTTCGCGACGGGCCTCAAGTGGAGCTTCATGCCCGATCCCGCCAAGGATCCGCGCCCGCGCTACCTCGCCGTCAACGCCGACGAATCGGAGCCCGGCACGTGCAAGGACCGCGTGCTGATGGAGCGCGATCCGCACGGTCTTATTGAGGGCTGCCTCGTCGCCGCGTACGCGATGCGCGTGTCGACCGTCTACATCTACGTGCGCGGCGAGTACCGGCTTCCGTACAAGCGCGTGAAGGACGCCGTCGCCGAAGCGCGCGCGGCGAACCTCGTCGGCAAGAACATCCTCGGCAGCGACTTCTCGTGCGAGATCTACATGCACCAAGGCGCGGGTGCATACATCTGCGGCGAGGAGACGGGCTTGATGGAGAGCCTCGAAGGCAAGCGCGGACACCCGCGCCCCAAGCCGCCGTTCCCCGCGACGTTCGGCCTGTGGGGACAGCCGACGACCGTGAACAACGTCGAGACCTTGTTCAACGCGCCGTTCATCATCAACCGCGGCGCGAACTGGTTCAAAGCGCTCGGCACGGCGACGTCGACCGGCAATTTCCTCTGCGGCATCTCCGGCCACGTCAACAAGCCGGGCGTGTACGAGCTCCCGTTCGGTGTCAGCGCGCGCGAGATCCTCGACGATTGCGCCGGCGGCGTGTGGCAAGGCCGCTCGCTTAAGGCCTGGTTCCCTGGCGGCTCCTCGACGGGACTGCTCCCCGCCGCGGAGATCGACGTGAAGATGGACCACGATTCGATCAAGGCGCGCGGCTCGATGTTCGGCACCGCCGCGATGATCATGCTCGACGACCGCGCGTGCGTCGTGCGCGCGTCGGCGGTGATCGCGCATTTCTACGACCACGAGAGCTGCGGACAGTGCAGTCAGTGCCGCGAAGGCACGCAGTGGCTCTCGCAGATCTTCGATCGCATCGAGCACGGCCGCGGGTTGCCCGACGACGTCGACACGCTCGAGAGCCTCGCGAAGAGCATGGCGCCGGGGAAGACGATCTGCGCACTCTCCGACGCCGCGGCGATCCCGACGCTGGCCGTCATCAAGCACTTCCGGCCCGAGATCGAAGCGCACATCCACGGGAAGGGCTGCCCACTTCCATCCGGTGCCCACGCTCGCGGCGGACGACACGGCGCAGGAGCGGCTGCGAACGCGCTGGAGATCCACGCGTGACGAAGATCACCGTCAACGGCCGCGAGATCGACGCCGATCCGAAGCAGCCGCTCATCCACGCGTGCCATTCGCACGGCGTCGACGTGCCGATGTACTGCTACCACCCGGGGCTCACGCCGGTCGGCTCGTGCCGCATCTGCCAAGTCGAGGTGAAGCAAGGCGCCGGGCCCGCGCGCGTCGTCGTTGCATGTAGGACGCCGGTCGCCGAAGGCATGGTCGTGAACACCGAGGCGCCGGCCGCGCACGAGACGCGCCGCCAGTGCCTCGAGTTCCTGCTCAAGAACCATCCGCTCGACTGCCCGATCTGCGACAAGGCCGGCGAGTGCGATCTCCAGGACTTCGCGTTCGCCGAAGGACAATCCGAGGGCCGCACGCACGAGCCGCGCCGCAAGCTCGACAAGCGCAAGTCGCTCGGCGAAGTGATCGTGCTCGACGAGGAGCGGTGCATTTTATGCAGCCGCTGCGTGCGCTTCTTCGAGGAAGTGCCGAAGAAGGCGCAGCTCACGGTTTCCGATCTCGGTTCGCGCTCGACGATCTCGACGTTCTTCGACCGTCCGCTCTCGGGCAACTACCAAGGCAACATCGCGGACCTGTGCCCCGTCGGCGCTTTGACGCTGAAAAAGTTCCGCTTCCAGGCGCGCGTGTGGAACCTCGTGAAGGTCGCGTCGACGTGCCCCGAGTGCAGCCGCGGTTGCTCCGTCACGGTCGAAGTGCTGCGCGGCGGCGACATCAAGCGCTTCCGCCCGCGCGAAAACCCGGCGGTCAACAAGTGGTGGATGTGCGACATCGGCCGCTTCGCGTTCGGACCCGTGAACATCCCGAACCGATTGGAAGGCGCGCTCGTGCGCGGCGCGACGGGCTTGGAGAAGGCCACCGTCGAGGACGCGCTCGCATCGATTCGGAACACGTTCACGCTGCACCAGGGCGTGTCGCTCGTCGCCTCCCCGTTCCTCACGATCGAGGAAGGCGCTGAATTGCTGGAGCTGATGCGCGCCCGCGGCCTGACCACGCGGCCGATGTTCGTATCTCCTCCCGCGAACGGCTTGAAGGACGAGCTGCTCCACACGGGCGATCCGTGTCCGAACCGGCGCGGCCTCACGGATCTCGGATTCGAAGCCGTGCCGCCGGAGGAAGTGCTGCGCCGGCTGAGCGCGAGCGCGGCGGCGATCCTCATCGGCGAGCGCGTAGGCGAGCTCATCGGCGTCGCGGCGCTCCACGATCTGCCGGCCAAGCTGCGGCTCTCCGTGTTCGACTGCGTGGCGCTCGACGTGCCGGCGACCGATGTCTGCATCGGGATCCCGACGTGGGTCGAGCGCACGGGGACGTACGTGAACATCGACGGTGTGCGCGGGCCGATCTCGGCCGTCAAGGCGCCGCCCGCCGGCGTTCGCAGTCTGTCGAGGCACTTCGGAGCGCTCAGCTCGCGCGCGCCGCTCGTTGCGAGCGAGGCTCCCCGATGAGCGCGTTCCAGCAAGACCTCCTCGTCTGGTTCATCAAGTGCTCGGTCATCTACGGCGGGCTGCTCGCGACCGCGGCGTTGATGACGCTCGCCGAGCGCAAGGTCTCGGCGTGGATGCAGTACCGCATCGGACCGAACCGCGTCGGACCCGGCGGTCTGCTCCAGCCGCTCGCCGACGGCGTGAAGTTCATCTTCAAAGAGTCAGTGATGCCCGACGGCGCCAACCCGACGCTGTTCCGCTTCGCGCCGATCATGGCTGCGCTGCCGGCGATGATGACGGTCGCCGTGATCCCGTTCAGCACGGACGTCGATCTCTTCGGAGTGCACACGTCCTTCTCGATCACCGATCTCGACATCGGGAT
>JANLUN010000642.1:0-6954 GCA_031363505.1 Planctomycetota bacterium
TTCGTGCCCTCGGGCACGATGGCGAATCAAGTTGCGCTGGGAGCGTGGACGCGGCCGGGCGACGAGATCATCGTCGAGCGCAGCGGTCACATCGTCTGCTGGGAAGGCGGCGCTGCGGGATTCTTGCACGGCGTGCAGACGCTGACGTTGCACGCGGAGAGCGGCGCGCTCGATCCGGACGAAGTGCGCTCGGTGATCCGGATGAAGTCGACGCACTGCCCGCGCACGGCGCTCGTGTGCGTCGAGCAATCGTTCATGGGATCGGGGCGCGCTTCCGGCGGCCGCGTGATCCCGCGCGCGAACTTGGAAGCGGTCTCTGCCGTCGCGCGCGAGGCAGGCATCCCGGTGCACATGGACGGCGCGCGCCTCGCGAACGCCGTCGTCGCATCGAAAGTTTCCGCGCGGGAGTGGGCTGCGTATGCGGACTCCGTCTCCGTGTGTCTCTCGAAAGGCCTCGGCGCGCCCGTCGGATCGTTGATCGTGGGCGATGCGGACTTCATCGAGCGCGCGCGGCCGATTCGCAAGCGACTCGGTGGCTGGATGCGGCAGTCGGGCATCCTCGCGGCCGCGGGTCTCATCGCGCTCGAGCAGAACGTCGAGCGCTTGGCCGACGATCACGCGCTCGCGCGTCGTCTCGCGGAGACGCTCCACGACGGCCAGCACTTCCACTGCCCGCCGAGCGAGGTCGAGACGAACATCGTGATGGCGCGCGTGCTGCGCCCGCGGCCGACGCCCGCGGAGCTGGCGGACGCGCTGAAGGAGCGCGGCGTGCTCGTGCTGCCGCAAAACGAATCGACGCTGCGCTTCGTCACGCACATGGACGTGGGTGAATCGGACGTCGAAAACCTGCGCAATGCCCTCGCGCAGATCCTGAAGAAGAGTTGATCACAAAGGTCGAAGCCGACATGGGAATCTTCAAGGCGTACGACATCCGCGGCAAGGTTCCCGGCGAGCTCGATGAACGGCTCGCACAGCGCATCGGCAACGCGTTCGCGCGCCTCTTGAAAGCGAAGCGTCTCGTCGTCGGGCAGGACATGCGCGTGCACTCGCCGAAGATCGCCGACGCGGTCATCGAGGGCATCCGCGACACGGGCTGCGACGTGCTCTCGATCGGGCTCGCGTCGACGCCGATGGCGTACTTCGCGATCGGATCGCAGCGGTGCGACGGCGGGCTCAACGTGACCGCGAGTCACAATCCGGGCGAGTACAACGGCATGAAATTGTGCGCGTCGGGCGCACGGCCGATCTCCGCCGCAAACGGGATCCTCGACATCGAGCGCATGTGCAAGGAAGCGTATCCGGCGCCTGCCTCGGCGCGCGGCAAGCTCGAGACGGCCGACCTCCTCCAGGACTATGCCGCGCACGTCGCGCGTTTCGCGCACTTGCAAGCGGCCGTTCCGATCGCGATCGACGCTGCCAACGGCATGGCGGGATACACGCTGCCGGCGATCCTCGAGCGCTTGCCGAACGTGAAGGCGAGCACGCTGTTCATGCAGCCCGACGGCACGTTTCCGAATCACGAGGCGAACCCGCTGAAAGAAGAGAACCTTGACGCGGTTCGCGAGCTCGTGCGGAAGACGAAGAGCCGCCTGGGCGTCGGGTTCGACGGGGACGCGGACCGTTGCTGCTTCGTCGACGAGTCCGGTCGCACGGTCGGCAACGATCTGATGACCGCGCTGCTTGCTCGCGAGATCCTGGCGCAGCACCCGGGCGCGCCGATCGTGTACGACCTGCGCTCGTCGTGGGTGGTGAAGGAAGAGATCCAGAAAGCCGGCGGCGTCCCGATCCGCGATCGCGTCGGCCATTCGTTCATCAAGGCCACGATGCGCTCGAAGGGCGCGCTCTTCGGCGGCGAACTCTCGGGTCACTTCTACTTCGCCGAGAACTTCACGAGCGATTCAGGCGAGCTCGCGATGGTGTCCGCGCTGAACCTGATTTCCCGAAGCCAGCGCCCGTTCAGCGAGCTCGTCGAAGGGTTGCGCCGCTACCACAGCACCGGTGAAATCAACTTCCACGTCGCCGACAAGGACGCCGCGATCCGCGCGTTGAAGCAGAAATATGCCGACGGCCGCCAAGACGAGCTCGACGGCATCACGGTCGAGTACGGCGACCTCGCAGACGCACAGTGGTGGTGGTTCAACGTGCGCGCGTCGAACACGGAGCCCTTACTGCGCTTGAATCTGGAAGCGCGGAGTCGCGAAATGTGCGATCGTCGGCGCGACGAGCTCGTGTCGCTCCTCGGAAAGCCGGACGCATGATTCACTCACGAACGATCGAATGGCTGGCGGGGCTGGCGCGGCTTGCGGCGCTCCTCTTGGTGATCGCCGGCGTTCCTGCCTGCGGGGGTGGCACGCGCGAGTCGACGTCGCACGGCGCGAGCGGCGAACGCGTGACGGTGCTCGGCACCGTCGTCGACGCCGCGACCGGCGAGCCGGTCTCCGGCATCAAGGTCACCGGGCCGCACGGCACGCAGTGCGTGTCCGGTTCGGGCGGCCGGTTCGAGCTCGAGGGCCTGCACGTCGGCGATGCCGGCGAGCTCGCGGCCTCGGCGTCCGACGGTCGAGCCGCGACGGTTCCGTTGCGGCCGTTGCACCCAGGGGACCTGGAGGTCGTTCTCCGGCTGGCGCGGCGCTAGAAGTAGGAAGGCCGACTTTCGTCGCCGATCGCTGCTGGCGCCTGGATGCGCCGGCGGCCGATAGAGAGACCGCTCCCCGCCCGCGATGTTCCTCCACGCCCTTCTGTCGATTGCCGCCGCGCTTCCGATCGGGCCTCCGGTCGCGTCCCCGATCGTTCTACGGGCGCCGAGCCAGGATCCCGTGCCGGCCGCGGCGGAAGACGTGCCCGACGTCGATACGTGGCGTGCGCTCGTCGCGCGCAACAAGCGCGTCGAGTTTCCCGCGCGATCGATCACGTCGGCGCAAGCGCTGCTGCGCGCCGACGGCACCTTCGAAGAAGACCGCGCGGCCGCGTGGCTTGCGCTCGGCGCCGCGGGTGCGCTGAGCGAGCGCACGCGGATCGAAAAGGTCGCGCGCAATGGATTCGGGATCGAGCGCCGGGCCGCGGTGCTCGCACTCGGCGGCATGGGGCCGGGCGGCGAGGTCGTCCTCGCGGAGCTCCTGAACGATCCCGAAACGCTTATTCCGGAGTGCGCGCTGCTCGCGCTCTCGAATTCGCGAAGCAGCACGGCCATGGCACGCGTCGACATGATCGCGCGCGACAGCACGCACCCGCTGTCCGAGGCGGCCCAGCGGCTGATCGTCTTCGCGGCGAACCCGGACTCGAGCGAGCCGTCGCGGATCGGGCGAGTGATCCTCGAGCTGCGCTGGCGCGCGGCGCGCGAGTTCGGACTCGTCGACGGGCAAAAATGGTCGACGCTCAAGGTGCGCGAGCTCTCCAGCGATCCGATGTTCGTGCGCGAGGTGATCCTGCGATCCGCCGCGGACGTGGGGGAGCCGGCCGTCAAGGACCACTTGCTGGTCGAGCTCACGTCGGGCGAGGGCACGGGCCGATTGCGCGCCGCGGTGCAAGTGATGCCGCGCGAGACGAGCAACCTCGTGCATTATTCGCTGTGGTCGCCGACCGACGCGGCCAGCTGGGACGCGATGCTGAAGGAGATCGACGCGCAGGGAATCGAAACCCTGTGCTTCGAGCTGATCGCGCGTGCGACCGAAGTTCCGGAGGTCCGCTACCACGCGCTGGCGCTCTCGATGCGCACCGGCCGCGGCGATCTCGCGGCGCTGCGTGCCGTCGAGCCTGCGCAACTCTCCGTCGACGAACGCGTCTGGCTGTGCGATGCGATGGCTGCCACCGGCGAATCCGAGTGGACGAAACCGCTGTCGCGTCTGCGCGCCGATCCGGACTCGGAGGTTCGCAGCGCGGCGCTTCTCGCGCAGTTCCGCCTCGGTCAGGAGAAGGCCAAGAACGAGCTCGAGAACGTCGTCGGAGACGTGAGCCATGCCGACCACGCCGCCCTCGTGAAGCTCTTGTGCCGGTTCGCGAGTCATCCGGACGTCGGTGTCGTGCTCGAGGACGTCCTCACGGATGCGCACGGCGACGAGGAGATCGACGTCGCCGCGGCGCTCAGCCGTCAAGGCCGCGCGTACGCGCGCCCGCTCGTGCGTGCGGCGCTCTCGCGCGAAGTGGATCCGAGTGGGCCGCGCGTGCGCGAGCTCGTCGAAGCGCTGGCGCGCTACGTCACGCCCGAGGATCACGCGACGCTGTCGCGCCTCTTCCCGAGCGAGGACTTCGCGCTCAACGTCGAGCTCGCAGTCGCGCTGATTCGATTGCGCGAGCCGTCGGTCGCGCCGCTCCTCCGCGCGGCGATGTGGAGCGCACCGTGGGATCTCTCGTGCCTCGCGGGCGGCGTGCTGCAACGCGTCAGCGGAGCGCAGGATCTGCTCGACGAGATCGACCGGCCGCCGCCCGAGGCAACATCCGGTGATCTGCGCCGCGTGGGCTACGCCATCGGCGAATGGGGCGGTCTGGATGCCGTGTCGCGACTCGCGCGTCGATTGCCGTCGGGTTCGGGCAATCCGGCCTTGCAGGGGGCGCTCCTGGGAGCGCTCGCGGCGCGCACGCGCTGAGCCACCGCGCATGCGGCCGGCTTCCGCCGCACGTCGTCATTATGATAAGCACACGAATATGGTGAAGACGATCGCACTTCTCGGCGTGCCGATGGACCTCGGCGGCGGACGGCGCGGCGTCGACATGGGTCCCAGCGCGATCCGCATCGCGGGGCTCGAGGACGGCGTGCGGAATCTGGGCCTCGAGTTCGAGGACCGCGGCAACGTGCCCGTCCGCGAGCCGGCCTCGCGCATCCCGAAGAATCCGAAGGCGCGCTTCCTCGAAGAGATCGCGGAGTGCTGCGCGCTCCTGCGCATCGAGGTGGAGCGGGTGCTCGAGGACGGCGCGTTCCCGGTCGTCGTGGGCGGCGATCACTCGATCGCGTGCGGCACGGTCGCGGCGATCTCGAGCCATCACCACAAGCGCGGCAAGAAGATCGGCTTGATCTGGTTCGACGCGCACGGCGACGTCAACACGCCCGAATCCTCCGAGTCGGGGAACATCCACGGCATGCCGCTGGCGTGCTGCGTCGGTCGCGGCGTGCCCGAGCTCGTGCGACTCGGCAGCCGCGTTCCGATGGTGGATCCCGACAAGGCCGTGCTGATCGGCGTGCGCACGCTCGACAAGCAGGAGAAGGTGGAGCTGCGCGACTCGGGCATCCATGTCTTCACGATCCGCGACATAGACATGCACGGCATCCACAAAGTGATGCGCATGGCGATCGAGATCGCGTCGGCGGGCACCGCCGGATTCCATCTCTCGTTCGACGTCGACGGCACCGACCCGTCGGTCGCACCGGGCGTCGGCACGCCGGTTCTGGGAGGAACGTCGCTGCGCGAGAGCCACCTCGTGATGGAGCACGCGGCCGAGTCGCAGAAACTCCTCGGACTCGAAGTCACCGAGATCAATCCGATCCTCGACACCCAGAACGCGACCGCGCGGGTCGCGGTCGACCTCGTGCTGTCGGCGCTCGGGAAGACTGTTCTCTAGGAGCGACGTGCGCAGCCTCTTCCGCTCGCTCTCGAAGAACCGACGCCTGGTGAAGGATCTGCTCGTGCGCGACCTCAAGGGTCGCTACGCCGGATCGGTGATGGGGTTCTTCTGGTCGCTGATCTTCCCCGCGGTCAATCTCGTCGTGTACATGTTCGTCTTCCGGTTCGTGTTGAAGGCACGCTGGAGCGACAAGATGAGCGAGCTCATGGTCGGTCTCGTGATGCTCGTCGGAATCGTCGTCTGGCAAGCGTTCGCCGAGGGCGTCGCCCGGATGACCAACACGCTCGTCGAGAATCGCAACCTGATCCAGAAGGTGGTGTTCCCAGCCGAGGTGCTGCCGATCCATCTCACGCTTTCGTCGATGACGAACATGCTGATCGGCATCCTCGTCGCGCTCGTCGCGCTGGCGATCATCGTGTTCTCCGGTCGCGCCGCGTCGGAAGCCGCGATCTCGGCGAACGACTGGCGGCCCGTCGGCGTCGGGCTCTCGCTCGTGTGCTTGCCGTTCCTGATGCTGTTTCAAGCCGTTTTCATGCTCGGCATCGGCGGCTTCCTAGCGGCGTTCAACTTGATCTTGCGCGACACGCACCACGTGATCGGGGTCGTCCTGATGGTGTGGATGTTCGCCACTCCGATCGTGTATCCGGACTTTTTCGTCACGCGGGCCGGCTTCGGCTGGGTGCTCGCTGTCAACCCGATCCACTGGATGGTCGACAGCTATCGCGAAGTCCTGCTCTTCGCCTCGTGGCCGAAACCGCAATACTTCGGCGGATTCGCCCTGGTCAGCTTCGCCGTGCTCTTCCTCGGCATGAAGTTCTTCTTGGCGCAGAAGCCGCGCTTCCCGGATCTCTTGTGAGCGTCACCGTACGTAGCACGACGAAGCCGGTCCTCGAAGCGCAGACTTCGACGAGCGCGATCTTGGCCAAGGATCTCGGCAAGATGTATCCGCTCTACGCGAAGCCGGTGCACCAGCTGATCGAAGCGTTCTGGCCCGGCAAGAAGACGCTCCACCGCGAGTTCTGGGCGGTGCGCAACGTGTACCTCGACGTCGCGCGCGGCAGCACGGTCGGCATCATCGGCGAGAACGGCGCCGGCAAGTCGACGCTGCTCAAGTTGCTCACGGGGATCACGCAGCCGACCGTCGGAGAAGTGCGCGTGAATGGACGCGTCGCGTCGCTCCTCGAGCTCGGCGCCGGCTTCCACCCCGAGTTCTCGGGTCGCGAGAACGTCTACTTGAACTGCTCGATCCTCGGCATGACCGAGGCCGAGATCACGGAGCGCTTCGACAAGATCGTCGACTTCTCCGAGCTCGGTGAGTTCATCGACCGCCCCGTGAAGACGTACAGCTCCGGCATGTTCGTGCGGCTCGGCTTCGCGGTCGCGGCGAACGTCGATCCC
>JANLUN010000685.1:0-2516 GCA_031363505.1 Planctomycetota bacterium
GCGGAGCCCTGCTGCGATCAAGACGACGAGGATTCCGGCGATCGGCGCCGCGTAGTGCGCGAGCGTGTACGTCTCTCCGAGCAAGGCGAGAAAGAACCACGCAGTGGTCGCGGCCGCGACGCGGACCCACGGAGTGCGCAGTGCGAAAACGGCCGCGACGCACGGCGCCGTCCACAAGACGCCTATGTAGAAGCGCCAGAACACCACTGCCTTTGACACCAGTGATTCGCCGAGGCGCGCGAGGTCGACCTGCCGCGTGTACTCCTCGAGTCCGAAGCCGGTCCAGTACGCGCGGATCACCGCGTGGTTGTAGTGCGGTTCCGGCGCGAGCGGCATCCACAGGAACGGCGGCGCCATCGTGTACAGCCGGTCGTGGATCCAGTACGGCACGAGCGCTGCGAAGCCCGTGATCGAGCGGTTGTAGTACGCGACCCACACGACGCACGCGGCGAGCGCGCACACGATAGGAACCGTGGTGGAAACGAGCGCCGCGAGCCTCCGACGCGCGATCAGTCGCGCACAATGCACGAGAAGGATCACAGCGATCGGCAGTGCGGCCAACACGCCTTCGAACGGCCGGCTGTTCGCCAAAACGGCCAGCCCGAGCCCGAGAATCAACGCATGGCGCACGCGATGCTCGCGCAGAAGCCTCGGCAACGCTCCGAACGCGAGCGCGCCGCCGGTCGCGGCGAGTGCGCCGCCCCAGTAACTCTGCGTCCAATAATTGCCGATTCCATACTGGCCGACCGCGAGCATCGCCGCGAGCGCGGCCCAGCGCGGTGCGAGCCACGCCTGGAACATCCACGCGAGAGCTCCGCAGAGGACCGCCGCGGAGATCCACAAGCTGACCGCGGATTCTCCGAACACGAATTGGCCGAACGCGAGGACGAGACCCTGCCCCGGCGGATACTTCGAGGCGTAGACCGGGGTGAAGAAGACGTGGAACGTCTCGAGGTGACGCCACATCGGATGCGTCGGGTTCGCGAGACGTCCGTGCGCAAACGTGTCCGCCGCCATCAGGTAGCTGAACTCGTCGTGCACACGTGGCGTCGGCCATTGAAGGAGGAGCGCGACGGCGGCGCTGCCGACGCCTGCGAGGCTCGCGGCGAGCACGATCGATCGCGCGGGCCGCTCGGCGATCCAGTCGAGCGCGCGCCTCAGACGGCGATACGCGGGACGCAGCCGCTCTGGGAACGCGAGTGCGAGCGCCAGCGCCAGCACGATGACGAAGAGCTCGATCCAGCGGGGGTCGAGGGGGAGGCTCATCGCGAACCAGTCGTATCGGCGGCGAATTGGAAAGGACGAGAGGTCTGGCGCACGGTGGGGGCGAATCTCGGGCCCGTGCGCGGTCATTGCAAGGCTCACGCCTTGATCCCGGGCGCCGCGACAGTCGATACCGCTGACGCACCGTCCCCGTGTTCCTCCTTCCGATCATCGTTCCGATCTACGTCGACGGCGAGCGCCGCTTGGTCACGACCGAGTGGAAGCGCTCCCTCGAGCTCTTGCGCGACTCGCTGCCGGAGAGGCTGCTGCCGATCGTCGTGCTCGCGCCGTGGCTACCCGCGGCATCTGCCGATCGCGCGCAGTGTCTGGAAGCTCTCGATCGGATCGCCGACGGCATCGAGCTCGATCCGGCGGTTCCCGTTCCATCACGCGCCCGACATTACTGGCTGGGAGCGCGCGCGCGCTGGCGTGCGATCGCGGCCGAGCGTATCGCGCGCGCGACTGTCGTGCAGTGTGGCCTGGACGATCTGCGCCGCCCGCTGATGTTCGACGCGCAGAAGCTCGCGTTCGCGGCCTCGAAGCCGACGGTGTTCGTGCAGGACACGGACATCGTCGTGCAGATGCGCGAGCTGGCGAAGTCGCGCTCGGCGAGTGCGCGCCTGCAGACGCACGTCTACAGTCGCGCACACGAGCGCGGAGTGCGCTGGTGCGTCGAGCGCGCGGACCTGTCGCTTCTCAAAGGACGCGGGCTAATGCGCCGGTATGGTCCCTTCGCGCGCAACGCGAAGGAGTTTCACGACACGAACTACACGAGCGCGGAGATCGTGCCGCTCGACACCGTCACGGCCCGCACGGTATCGCTCGCCTGCGAACGTCCGGTACGGCTCGTGTACTGCGGCCGGCTCGTCGGGCGGAAGGGCGTGGACCGCAGCATTCAGCTCTTGCACGCGGCGCGCGCGCGCGGTGCATCGATCGAGCTGGACGTCATCGGCGACGGCGAGGAACGGTCCGCGCTCGAGGCGCTCGTGCAGAGGCTCGGTCTCGCTGGTCGCGTGCGCTTCCTCGGCAACGCGGTGTACGGTCCGGGACTGATCCGGCAGCTTTCGGCGTACGACGCGCTCTTCTTCACACCCACGGCGGAGGACACGCCGCGCATGATCTTCGACGGTTACGCGGCCGGCTTGCCGCTCGTCGGCAGCGACGTCGACTACGTCGTCGAGCGCGCGCACTCAGAAGGGGCCGCGATCGTCCTGCCACGCGACGATCGGGAGGAGAGCATCGAGCGCCTCGTG
>JANLUN010000735.1:0-3515 GCA_031363505.1 Planctomycetota bacterium
CGCCAGCGCAGGTCGTCGGCGTCTTGTTCAACGCCATTTTCCTCGATCTGTTCGACGCCGACGCGCTCGCGGTCGAGCGCGTCAACCGCATGATCGAATCCATCCCAGCGCCCGAGCGGCGCGGTCTGCGACCCGTCAAGTTGCTCCTCTTGCGGCCGTCGCGCGACTTGGGCCAGCTCGCGAACGCCTACGAGGCGCGCTTGCCGCGCGCGTTTCGATTCCTGACACGCGGCCTCGGCACGAAGGAGACCCGCACGAACGACTTGCTGAGCCTCGTCATGTTCCAGCCCGACTACCTCCAGCGCTTGATCGAGCTCGGCGAGGCGGACGGCGAGGCGCGCCGCGCCGAAATCCAATCGTTCCTCGCCGAGCCGGCAGTACCGAGCCGGTAAAGCGCGCGCCCCATATTCGATCGCATCCGGGCTTCGATCGCATCCGGGCGCGCGCTACCTTGTCCGCCCTCTATGCCTCCCATGATCCTGATCTCGTGTCTCTTGTCGGCTTCGATCGCTGCGCAAGATCCCAGCGCGGCGAGCGCACCGCTCCTCGACCATCGCCAGCTGCAGATCGCGATGGCGCGCATCGCCACGGAGCATCCCGAGCTCGTGTCGATCCTGCCCATCGGAACGTCGCGCGGCGGCCGCAAGATCGACGCGCTGCGTCTTTCCGCTGGAGAGCGCGCGCCCGGCCGCCCGGCGATCCTGCTCGTCGCGAACATCGACGGACCGTGCGCGTGGACCGCGAGCGTCGCGTTGTCGCACGCTCAGACGCTCGCCGCGAACTATGCGAGCGACGCGAAGACGAAGGCGCTGCTCGACTCCACGACGCTCTACATCGTCCCGCGCGCGAACCCCGACGCGGCCGAAGCGCGGTTCGTGAAGCCGCTTCAGGAGGCACAGGCGAGCGGGCGCGGCATCGACAACGACCGCGACGGGCGCTTCGGGGAGGACGGACCTTCGGACGTCGACGAGGACGGGCTCGTGCTCGTCATGCGCGTTCCTGATTCCGAAGGCGAATGGCTCGAGGATCCCGCCGAGCCGCGTGCGCTCGTTCGCGCGGACCGCGCGAAAGGCCAGCACGGACGCTTCAAGCGCTGGGTCGAAGGACGCGACAGCGACAAGGACGAGCTGGTCGGCGAAGACTCCGAGTTCGACGCGGTCGTCAATCGCAACTTCGCGGCGCGCTGGGTCGAGCACGATCCCGCGTCGGGACTCTTCGCGACCGACGAGCCGGAAGTCCGCGCGCTGTGCGACTTCATCCTGGCGCACAAGGACATCGCGCTCGTCGTGACGTACGGCATGCAGGACAACCTCGTCGAGAAGCCGAAGTCCGTCGCCGACGACGCACCGAGCGTGAAGCTCATCCCGCCCGTGGGCGTGCAACAGTCCGACGCCGATCTCTACGCCGAGATCGGACAGCGCTACAAGCGGATCACGAAGAGCAACGCGAAGGGACGCGACGAGAGCGAGGGGTCGTTCCAAGCGTGGATCCAGATGCACCGCGGCCTGTGGAGCTTGAACCTCGCGCTCTGGTCGATGCCGCTCGAGGAGTCGACGAAGACCGACGGCGACAACACGAAGCCGACGGACAAGGACGCTGACGCTCCCAAGAAGGACGAAGACAAGCCCAAGCCGTCCGACGACGCCAAGCGCCTGCGCTGGATCGACGCGACGCAGGGCGAGAGCGCGCGCTTCGTGCCGTGGAAACCGTTCGATCACCCCGAGCTCGGCGCGGTCGAGATCGGTGGGTTCGCGCCGTTCGCGACGATCGAGCCGCCTGAGAGCGAGCGCGCGCGCATCGCGGCGGTCGAGCTCGAGTTCCTCGTCAGCTTGGGCGATCTGCTTCCGCGCGTGAAGGTCGCGAAGTGCACCGCCAAGGAAGTCTCCGCGGGCCTGTGGAAGATCGAAGCCACGATCACCAACGACTCGTTCCTCCCTTACGCGAGCGCGGCGGGACGACGCGCCGAGACCGTGCGGCCGGTGCGCGTCACGTTGCGCGCTCCGAAGAACGTCCAGCTCCTCGCCGGCACTCGTCAGCAGCTCGTGCAGAACATCGAGAGCAGCGGCGGGCGCAAGGAGCTGACGTGGCTCGTACTCGGCGGTCCGCCGAGCACGCTCTCGATCGAGGTCGACACGGACAACGCCGGCACCCTGCAAGTCGTTCCGGAGGTGAAGTGATGCGCACGCTGACCATGCTCGCGGCGATGGCCGCATTCGCGCTGCCGTCGATCGCGCAAACGCAGCGCGCGACGAACGATTCTCCGCAGAAAACCGGCTTCCCCGGCTCCGGCGTCGGTCACCGGCCGAAGGTCGAGATCGCGTGGAATCGCTTCTACGACTACACCGAGGTGTACGCCGAGTTCGATCGCATCGAAGCGGGTTGGCCCGGCTTCGTGCGCCACGAAGTGATCGGTCACAGCGTCGAAGGACGCGAGATGCGCGTGTACACGGTCAGCAATCCGGCGACGGGCGACGACAAGACGAAGCCCGCGATGTGGATCGACGGCAACGTGCACGGCAATGAAGTGCAGGGCGCGGAAGCCGCGATGTACGCCGCGTGGTATCTCGCCGAGAACTACGGCACGAACACCGAGGTCACCGAGCTCGTCGATCGCGCCGTGTTCTACATCCTGCCGATGGTGAACCCGGATGGACGCGCGCACTGGTTCAAGGACGCACACAACGCGCACAGCTCGCGCACGGGCGTGCAACCGCTCGACGACGATCGCGACGGACTCTCCGACGAGGATCCCGACGACGACCTCGACGGCGACGGTCAGATCACGCAGATGCGCAAGTTCATGCCCGGCCACGGCACGCACCGCCAGGATCCCGACGATTCGCGCATCCTCGTCCCGGTGGCGAGCAACGACAAAGGCATCCGCGGGGATTGGCTTCTTATCGGGGAAGAAGGTCTCGACAACGATGGCGACGGCCGCATCAACGAGGACGGTCCCGGCGGTTACGACATGAACCGCGCGTGGCCGTCGATGTGGATGCCGGAGTTCGTGCAGGGCGGCGCTGGGCCGTATCCGCTGTATTGGCCCGAGACGCGCTGCATCGCGCGCTTCGTCGTCGACCATCCGAACATCGCGGCGCTGCAGTCATTCCACAACTCGGGCGGGATGATCCTGCGCGGTCCGGGCGCGGAAGCGTTCGGTGAGTACGAGCGCGACGACCTGCGCGCGTTCGACGAGCTCGGCCGCGACGGCGAGAAGATGCTCCCCTTCTATCGATACATGATCATCTGGAAGGATCTGTACTCGGTGTTCGGCGGCTTCGTGACGTGGACGTACGAAGGCCTCGGGATCATCTCGTTCACCAATGAACTCTGGGCCGACGAGCAGACGTTCCCGCAGCGCGGCGGGAACTCGAACCCGGGGCAGAGCTTCTTCGGAACGACGGCGCAGAAGGATCGGCTGTTCTTCGACGACGCGCTGCTCATGGGAGCCGGTTACGTCGATTGGCATCCGTTCGAGCATCCGCTCTACGGCAAGGTCGAGCTCGGCGGCTTCC
>JANLUN010000747.1:0-5351 GCA_031363505.1 Planctomycetota bacterium
CCGCTGGTGATGCTCGACGCCGGCGCGATGAAGCAGGCGCTGCTCAACTTGTTCGTCAACGCGCGTCAAGCGATGCCGATGGGCGGCGAGCTGATCGTGCGCGCGCAACGTCGGGGAAACTTCGTCGAGCTGACGGTGACCGACACAGGCGTCGGCATGTCGCCCGAGGACGTCGCGCGCTGCTTCGACGTCTACTTCTCGACGAAGCGCGGCGGATCGGGACTGGGTCTCTCGACGACGCGCCGCATCATCGAGGAGCACGGCGCGACGATCTCGGTTCTCTCGGAGCTCGGACGCGGGACGAGCTTTTCGGTCCTGATGCCGCTGCTCGTCGAGATCCACGGCGCGCAGAACGTGAAGAGCGGGAACGCCGGGGTCGATGTCATCGTGGAAGGCGGCGTCGGCGAGACCGATGCCGACGATGCCGCCGAAACCAACGAGGAGCCGCATTGAGCGCGCACAACAAGCCGATTCGCGTCTTGATCGTGGACGACAACGCGTCGCACGCCGAAGCGCTGGCCGACGGATTGGAGATGGACGGTCACCGCTGCGAGATCGCGCACTCGGGCGGCGAAGCGATCACGCGTCTCTCGGAGGCCAGCTTCGACGCCGTGCTCACCGACCTCGTGATGCCCGATCAATCGGGGATCGACGTGCTCAAGTCCGCGCGCAGCCTGCAGCCGGACGCCGTCGTGCTCCTCGTCACCGGCCACGAGTCGGTCAAGACCGCGGTCGACGCGATGCGCCACGGCGCGGCCGACTATCTCACGAAACCCGTCGACCTCACGGAACTGCGTGCTCGATTGGCCCGCGCCGTTGAAACGGGCCGGCTGCGCCGCACGAACACGGAGCTGCAACGCCAGATCGACAAGCGCTTCGGCTTCGAAGGCATCATCGGCCACTCGCCGCCGATGGTGCGCCTGTTTGAGATCCTGGGCCAAGTGAGTCCGACGAGCGTCACGGTGCTCATCCAAGGCGAGAGCGGCACGGGGAAGGAGCTCGTCGCGCGCGCGATCCACACCAATTCACCGCGCGCGAAGCAACCGTTCGTCGCGGTGAACTGCGCCGCGCTCAGCGAGGGACTGATCGAGTCCGAGTTGTTCGGCCACGTCAAAGGCGCGTTCACCGGCGCCGTCGCGCACAAGGAAGGCCGCATCGTGTATGCGGATTCCGGCACGCTGTTCCTCGACGAGGTCGGCGACATGCCGCTCGCGACGCAGGCGAAGCTCTTACGTGTACTGGAAACGCGCGAAGTGCAGCCCGTCGGCGGCAATCAAGTGCAGAAGGTCGACATCCGCGTGCTCTCGGCGACCAACCGCGATCTCAAGTCGATGGTGCGCGAAGGGAAGTTCCGCGAGGACCTCCTGTATCGACTCCAAGTCGTGATGATCGAGTTGCCGCCGCTGCGCGAACGCACGGGCGACTTGCCGCTCCTCATCGACCATTTCATCGGCGAGCTCGCCGCGCAGCACGGCCGCAAAGTCCGCGGCATCACGCCCGAGGCGCGCACGCTACTCGTTCGCTACGGCTGGCCCGGCAACGTGCGCGAGCTGCGCAACGTGATCGAGAACATGGTGCTTCTCGCGCGCGGTGACGTCCTCACGGTGGACGACATCCCGGCCGAGGCGCGGCCCGAGCACGCCGCGACGTCGAGCAAGTCGGGCGGTTATCAGCTCGCCGGCCGATCGCTGGCCGAAGTCGAAGCGGACCTCGTGCGCGAGACGCTGAAGCTGTTCGGCGGCAACCGCGAGAAGACCGCGGGCGTGCTCGGCATCGGTGAGCGCACGCTGTACCGCAAGATCAAGGAGTACAAGCTGTAACAGGCTCTGCGCACCAGCCTCGCTGGCGCGTGTGAAAGCTTCGGCCGCCGCGTCTCAGCTCACGAACCGATCGTCGAGCGACGACACGATCATCAGAACGCAACCCTCGTCGGTCGACTGCGTGCCGTGCACGCTCCCGGCTTCCGCGCGCTGGAAATCACCGGCGTGCATGTGGACGTCACCGACGCGCAAGTCGCCGTGGAGGACGTAGCACTCCTCGTGCGCGGCGTGCTCGTGCGCCGGGTACGAGCTGCCCGCCGCCATGCGGACGAGCAACGTGACGCGCCGCTCCTCGCGGTCGACGAAGAGTCGCCGCACGTCGACTCCCGGCGCACCGGTCGATTGGAACGGCTGGTCATCGCCCGGAACGTACGTGAGACCCGCCTTGTCCGCCGCGGGCGCCCCCGGAGCCCCGGGTGCCCAGTCCTTCCACACTTGGATCGGACTGTGTCCGTCCGGAGCGGCGTGCGGTCGCTTGATCCGTTTCAACACGCGATCCCAGAGCTCCGGCCGGGGAGCCTTCGACGGCGCGAGCAGTACGAGATCGCGCGTCACTTCGGCGAGCGACTCCGCTTCCGCGCGGCAGACGTCGCACTGCGTGAGGTGCACGCGGTACGCGCGCGCCTCGGGTTCGGAGAGCGAGCCGAGTGCATGGCGCACCGCTTGGTCGCGCAGATCGTCGTCGAGGAACTCGTGGTCGTTCATGGGAACTCGCTCTCGGTGGAAGCCAGAGCTTGGCGCAGCGCGGAGAGTCCCGAGCGGATGCGCGTCTTGACGGTGCCGAGCGGCAGTCCCAGCCATTCCGCGACCTCGCTGTGCGATAGGCCGCGGAAGAAAGCGGCTTCGACCGGGCGCCGTTGATCGATGGGCAGCGCTTCGAGCGCGGTGCGCACGCGCGTCGCACGCTCGCTGGCGAACGACGCCTCGTCCGGCGTCGGCATGGGATCAGCGAAGAGATCCGTATGGGCCGCGTCGAGCGGCGTGCTTCCCAGCTGTTGTCGTTCGCGCGTGCGGCAGATGTCCAGGGCGCGCGTGCGCGCCAGCGTCGCGATCCAGCTGGACACCGATCCTCGCGCGGGGTCGAAGCGTTCCGCTTGGCGCCAGACCTGCGCGAACACCTCGACGAGCGCTTCCTCAGCCGCGCCGCGGTCGCGCAGGATCGCGAGGCACGAGCCGAAGACCTGCGCGCTCGTCGCGTCGTAAAGATCGCGAAGCGCACCCTCGTCGCCCTCCGCGACTCGCGTCACGAGCGCGACGAGCGCGTCCGAATTGCGGGCGTGCCGGCGAGCGCCGCTCCCGTGAATCACTGCGACCTCCATCGTGCGATGTACGGAACGATCGAGCTGGGCGGATGTCGCGCGATCAAGGAAATCGAAAAGGGGGGGGCGATCCGCGAGGTTCGTACGGATCGATTCGTACCTCGGACGCGCCGTGCGCGCCAGAGCGGGCTGCTCGAAAAAAAGAATGCGTGCGGCAAGTCCAGCTGCGCTCGGGCGGCGTATCGACCTCGGACCCGCTCACAGGACACGCCCGACCATGAACCAACGAACCTTCACACGCACCCTCACCGCGTCGCTGCTCGTGCTGCCCGCCCTGGCGTCGAGCCACCGCGAGGCACCCTACATCACGAAGCAGCCCAAAGTAGACGCGACCGATTTCTACATGTTCCGCAGCTACGAGGTCGGTCGCGAGGACTACGTCACGCTGATCGCGAACTACCTGCCGCTGCAGAATCCGTACGGCGGCCCGAACTACTTTTCGCTCGATCCGGAGGCTCTGTACGAGATCCACGTCGACAACGACGGCGACGCGATCGAGGACGTCACGTTCCAGTTTCGATTCACGACGACGATTCAGGACGTCGCGCTTCAAATAGGCCCGATCGGCAATCAGAAGACCGTGTCGGTTCCGCTGATCAACGTGGGCGCCATCACGGCCGGCGACGTCAGCAATCTCAACTCGCGCGAGAGCTACGGCGTGAAAGTCGTCTTCGGCGATCGCCGCACAGGGGTCGTGCAGACGATCACCAACGCGGACAGCGGGGACGCGAGCTTCGTCAAACCGGTCGACAACATCGGAAACAAGTCGCTGCCCGATTACGCGGCCTACGCGGCGACGCACGTCTATCCGATCGCACTGCCGAACGGCAGCGAAGGCCGCGTGTTCGTCGGTCAGCGCAAGGACCCGTTCGTCGTCAACCTCGGCGAGACATTCGACCTCGTCAACTTGAACCCGCTCGGCAATCCGGCGGGGGAGGTCGATGACCTCGCCGACGCGAACGTGACGTCGATCGTGCTCGAAGTCCCGATCGACTTCCTGACGTCGACGAGCTCGGTCATCGGCGGCTGGACGAGCGCGAGCCTGCGTCAGGCCCGCGTGCTCAACCCCTTCCCGCTGTCGGCGGCGGATAACAACGTGACGGTCGAGGGCGGTGCGTGGACTCAGGTTTCGCGCCTCGGCATGCCGCTCGTCAACGAACTCGTGATCGGTCTCAAGGACAAGGACCGATTCAATGCCAGCGAGCCGAAGGACGACGTGCAGTTTCTCGACTACGTCACGCACCCGACGCTGCCGGCGCTGCTCGACGCGCTGTTTCCGGTCGCGGCGCCGACGCTGTTTCCGCGCAGCGACTTGGTGCAAGTCTTCCTGACGGGAGTTCCGACGCTCAACGAGACGGCGACGGCGTGCGAGATGCTGCGCCTCAACACGACCACGGCGGCGACGCCGGCGGCGGGGCAAAACAACCTGGGCGTGATCGCCGGCGACAGCGCGGGCTTTCCGAATGGACGCAGGCCCGGCGACGACGTCGTGGACATCGCGCTGCGGGTCGTGATGGGCAAGCTCCTCGGCGCGGGCGACGCACCGGACGGGCAGCTCGAGTACACCGACGGCGCGATCGTCGATCAGACGTTCTTCGATGCGACGTTTCCCTATCTCAAGATCCCGCTGCCGGGCTCGCCGAACGCGAACTAGGGGGCACGATGAAACGACGCATTCACTTGGGAGCGATCGTGGTGCTGATCGCGTTCACGACGCTCGCGTGCTCGAGCGACTCGGACGACGGCGACGGCGGCGGCGCGACCTCCGACGCCTTCGTGCTCGACTTGATCGACAACACGGCCGACGACACCGATCCCGTTGCGATCAACGGCACCACGTTTTCGTTCTCTGAAGACGAGAACGCTTTCGACGACCTGTTCCCCTGATCCTGAAACGCCGTGAGGCTCGTGCGCGCGCGGGCTTCACGGCACCACGATTGGATTCCCATGCCGACTAGATCTCTCACTGTGGCCGCCGTGTCTCGGCTCGCGTTGACCTTGCTCGCGTGCGCGGCAGCGCTCACGGGAGAGGCGCGCGCGCACGACTTCTGGATCCAGCCATCGAGCTTCCATCCCGAGCCGAACGCACGCGTGTCGATCGATCTGCGCGTCGGGGAAGAATTCCACGGCGAACCGGTGGCGCGCAATCCCGACCGCATCGAGCGCTTCTTCGTGCGTGTCGATGGTGCGGAGTCGACGCCGATCGCTGGCG
>JANLUN010000794.1:0-3378 GCA_031363505.1 Planctomycetota bacterium
CGGGCTTCTTCACGCCGACGAACCACGTCGTGAACCAGATGAGACCGGAGCTCACGGGGCACGCCGCCGGTGGCGTGCCGCTCCTGTGGCAGCACCTCTTCTGGTTCTACAGCCACCCGGCCGTCTACATCATGGTCGTGCCCGCGATGGGCATGGCGTCCGACATCATCTCGGTGCACGCGCGCAAGCCGATCTTCGGCTACAAGCCGATGGTGTATTCGATGGCGGCGATCGCCGGCCTCGGGTTCATCGTGTGGGGCCACCACATGTTCATGTCGGGCATGAACCCGGCGCTGGGCATGACCTTCATGGTGTCGACGATTCTGATCGCGCTGCCCTCGGCCATCAAAGTGTTCAACTGGCTGGGAACTCTGTGGGGCTCGCGCATCCGGTTGACGACGCCGATGCTCAATGCGCTCGGCTTCGTCGCGATGTTCATCATCGGCGGTCTATCCGGGATCTGGATGGCGGCCACGCCGGTCGACATCTACATCCACGACACGTACATCGTCGTCGCGCACTTCCACTACGTCGTGTTCGCGGGCTCCGTGTTCGCGATCTTCGCCGGCATCTATCACTGGTTCCCGAAGATGTTCGGGCGGATGATGAACGAGACGCTCGGCAAGATTCACTTCGTCGGCACGTTCATCTTCACGAACTGCGTCTTCTACATGATGCACCAGCTGGGCCTCGCCGGCCTGATGCGACGCACCGCCGATCCGTACGCCTACGACATCTACACGCACCTGCAGCCGCTGAATCAGTTCATCTCGATCAGCGCGTTCTGCCTCTTCGCGTGGCAGATCTTCTTCGTGATCAACTTCTTCCACAGCATGTTCTGGGGCAAGCGCGTCGGCCGGAACCCGTGGGAGGCGTGCAGCCTCGAGTGGGAAGCGCCCTCGCCCCCGGGCCACGGCAACTTCGACCACAAGCTCGCCGTGCACCGCGGGCCGTATGAATACGGCAGTCCCGAGGTGAAGGAAGACTACTTGCGCCAAGCTCGCACGATCTGAGCGAGCAACCGCATGTCGCCGAACTCCGACGAGACCGCACGACGGGCGTCCAGTGCAGTGCCGAGCCTTTGGCCGCGGCGCTTCGCGCTCGCGACGCTGTGCGCAGCGGTCCCGCTCGTGTTCTTCGGCGGCACGGTGACCACACTGCGTGCGGGGCTCGCGATCGACGGCTGGCTCATCCTGGAGCCGGGTCGCGGCGATCACTTCTTGTGGTTCTATCCGATCGAGAAGTGGTTTCGTGACACCGGAACGTTCGTCGAGCACACGCACCGTCAGATCGGATCGCTCGTAGGCCTGCTCGCAATCGCGACCGTGATCGTGACGTTCGCGTGCGATCGCAGGCGAGTCGCTCGCGGACTCGCGGTCGCAGCGCTCCTTGCGATCATCGCCCAAGGCATCCTCGGCGGACTGCGCGTGCTCGAGCGAAGCACGGATCTCGCGTTCCTCCACGGCAGCTTCGGTCAGGCCGTGTGCGCGTTGCTCGGCGCGCTGGTCGTCGTCTTGTCGCCGGCGTGGCAGCGCGCGGGTCGACACACCGCAGCTCGCGCCAGTGTGTTGCGCACGCGCTCGATTCTCGCGGTGGCGGCCGTCTACGTGCAGATCGTCATCGGTGCGTGGCTGCGGCACGGCGCATCCGTGATCGCACTCGCGCTCCACATCGTCGCGGTATTGGTGGTCGTCGCGTGTGTGTGGCTGCTCGCGCGCGAGTTGAAGATCGTCGCGGAGGAGATCGGGCTTCGTGACGGCGCCGCACGTGCGCGCCTCACGCGGCTCAGAACGGCCGTGCTCGGCATATTGGGCGCGCAGCTGCTACTCGGCGTCATGGCCTTCCTGTCCGTCTACGTTCTCTACGGTCGCCAACCGACCGTGGTCGAGCAGTCTCTGTTCCCGACTTTGCACGTGATGGGCGGCGCAGCGCTCCTCCTCGCGACGGCATGTGCCGCGCTCTGGTCACACCGGCTGTGCGGCTCGCATGAATCGCTCCACGTCTCTGCGGAGCGCGTGCAGCCGAGCCTGGGAGTGGCGCCGTGAACAACGCGCGATCGAGTGTGCTCACGGGCCGGCGCACGCTGTTCGATAGCGCCGCGGACTACCTCGCGCTGACGAAGCCGCGCATCGCGTTCTTCGTGGCGTTCTCGGCGTTCGTCGGCGGTCTCGTCGCCGCAGGACCGACCGGAGAGATCGCTCGCATACTGGAAGCGACCCTGTGGATCACGCTCTCCGCTGCGGCTGCCAGCGTCTTCAACCAAGTGCTGGAGCGCGAGATCGACTTGCGCATGGAGCGCACACGATCGCGTCCGCTGCCTGCGGGGCGGCTGTCGGTCGGCAGCGCGATCCTGTTCGGCACGGTGCTCACCGCGGTGGCGATCCTCGCGCTGGCACTGCGCTTCAACGTGTTGTCGGCGCTGCTCTCGCTCGCGACTTTGTTCCTCTACGTCTGCGTGTACACGCCGCTCAAGCGCGCGAGCACGTTGAACACCGTCGTTGGCGCGTTGCCCGGTGCCGCGCCGCCGCTTCTGGGCTGCGTCGCTCTCGCGGGCGTTCCCGGCAACTGGGGCCTTGCGCTGTTCGCCATCGTCTTCGTGTGGCAGTTCCCGCACTTCATGGCGATCGCGTGGATGTATCGCGCCGACTACGCGCGCGCCGGTCTGAAGATGTTGCCCGCGATTCCGGGTTGCGAACGCATGGCCGCGCGCGCCGCCTTCGTGCACAGTCTCGTGCTCCTGCCCATCGTATTGCTGCCGGGGGCGTGGGGAGACGCGGGCGTCGTGTACTGCGCGAGCGCGCTCTCGCTCTCGCTCATTTACGTGGCCGCGGCGGGTCGGTTCGCGCTTCGCGAAGACGCGCCCAGCGCGCGCCTCCTACTCGCCGTCTCGCTCGCGTACTTGCCGCTCGTCCTGATCTCGATCTTGCTCGACCCCGTGGTGGGTGTCGGCGCGCTTCACTAATCCCATGAGTCACACCGTTTCCGCAGGTGGAATTGCCGCGTACGACCCCGCAGTCGACGCGCGTGCACCGCACGCCCCGATCTACGACTACGACAGCGGCCCTCCCGTCGATCGCGGCAAGTTCGCCATCTGGCTCTTCCTCGCGACGGAAGTGATGTTCTTCACCGGTCTGATCGGTACGTACATCGTGTTGCGAATGGGCTCGTCGTCGTGGCCGAACCCGGAAAATCGGCTGGCGGTGGACATCACCGCCGCGAACACGTTCCTCCTGATCACGAGCTCGTGGTTCATGGTCCGCGCGCTGCAGGCGATCCAGAAGGGGGATCAGGGCGGACTCCTGCGCTGGCTCGGCCTCACGATCATCGGCGGCGCGGTGTTCGTCGGCGTCCAGGCGTACGAGTACCTCGAGCTGATCA
>JANLUN010000830.1:0-15202 GCA_031363505.1 Planctomycetota bacterium
GCCTGCGGTGCTCTGGAAATGGGAGAACTTCCAGTCTCGGCTGATGGATCGCTGCAACGGTGCATAACGCGAGAGTTCGAGAACGAACGCCGCACCGCCTCGCCGCCCCTTTCAACAAGTACACAGTCCCGAAAAAAATCGTGCGGAGTCTCGGGAGGGAGCGACGGTCGCTGGGTAACCGGACTATTGCCGCGAATCCACGCGGCGACGGTACTCGTCATCGTCCGCGCAGAGACCCCGATCGAGCACGAACGTTCCGAACGGGAGGAGCGACGCGATCGCGATGCGGCTTGCCCAGCCCATCGACTTCCCGCGCGTCCGCATCACGCGCCACGTGAGCCACGCTAGCGCGACGAACAGAAACCCGTGCACGGAACCGACGATGCGAACCGCCATCGGCATGTCCGCGAAGTACTTCAGAGGCATTGCTCCGAAGAGCAGCACGACATACGAAGTGCCTTCGAGGAACGCGACCGCGCGCAGCTTCGCCGTCGGTGTGTCGAAGCGCAGGAGACCGTTTAGGGACATCGGCACACGATAGCGAACGCGAGGAGTCCCGCGACGCCGTCACGGCTTCTTGGATTCCTTGGGCGGTTTCTCGAGCGGTGTGAGCTTCAAGTCCCACGGCGTCGTCCGCCACGGACTCGACTCCTGCGACAGAAGCGATTCATACGCGTTCCACGTCTCCTCGTTCGGGCCCGGATTCCAGCAGTCGCAGCCGATGCAATACACCTCGCCCAATTCATCCCACGACTTGTACGACTTCTGAAGCAGAACGATGACCTTGTTCATCCGCTTCCACGCGTCCTCGTCGCTCACGAAGCCGGCTGCGTGGCCCCAGCGCAGAGCGCCACGTATCTGGAATAGTCCCAGCCCAACAGGCCGGCCTTCCAAGGTCTTCACGCGAGGTGAGTGCTTCCGAATCGCCTTCAGCCGCAGGCGCTCGTCTTCGTCGACGTCCTTGGCCGCGAGCCGCTGCTCGAAGGCACGGTCCGAGAGCTTGCCGATCGCAGCGAAGTCCTTGGCGAAGTCCTTGCCGTGACCTTCGTGCTCGAGCCACTCGAGTTGGTATTCGAGTTGACCGGCGGTCTCGATGTCCCACCAATCTGCGAGCAGCTTGCGTGCATCCTCGGCCGACTTCGCGCCCTTAGGAACCCCTCCGAGGAGGTCGTGCCGCGCCCCACTGCGCTCGAACAGCACGGAGCACGTGAGCAATGCCCACGCGCGCGGAGTCCCGGGTGTCACGGACGCGTCGTCGGAGGTCGCAGCATCCTCGCGACTCGCGATCGGCGCGTTGTTCGCCGTTGGCGCGACGTAAAGTGCTTGCAGGAGCACGGCGAGCGCTGAAATGGATGCGACTTGGAAGTAGCGCATGCCCGTGATGAAAGCCGAGTGCGGAGATCCCTGCAAGCCGCAGCCGCGAGCTCGCTCCGCGTGGGCGGTCAGCTCTTCACTCGATGGGCGTCCGGCACGACGGCCACGACGACTCGGTTGCCGTCTTGGATGTCCCATCCGCCTTCCGTGCGGATGGCATGCCAGATGTCGTTCGATGCGCGTCCGCCCTTTCGCCGTTCGATCGCGGCGCACATCGCGCACACGGGCGCGTGGCGGTGTTCGCTCTCGAATGCCTCGACGTCCGCCTCGGTCATCGCGTGCCAGCGGCGCGAGGCCCACGTCTCTGAACCAGGGGCCGGCGCGTGCTCACCGCACGCGAGCTCGCCTGTCGAACTCCACAGCAGTAGGGGGGACTTCATTGGGGACCTTACTCTCTCGCTCGTTCTCATTCGCTCGTTCGTGGCGATTCGTTACGGCGCAAGCTAGACCGGGTGAGTCAAACGAACCGCAAGATCTCAAGAGGACGGCGCGAATCAGTCGCACACGACTTGCGCGACGAGCGGGACGCAACTTGGACCGGAGTTCTCTGTAGTGCTCGCGTGCACGTCCGCGGCGAGCAGGCGCAGCCGGACGCGCCCGTCATCGCTCGGTCGTCCGCGCCCGCTCTTTGCGCTGGAGCTCGCGCAGCGGCCTGTAGCCGATGAGGATGATCTGTTCGGTGGCCATGAGCTGCCTCATCTCATCGCTGCGCGTAAAGACCTCGAACTCCTCTGCCCGCGTCGACCACGAACTCGTGATGGCCTTCAATTCGTCGTTCGGAAGACCGGCGTGGATGTACAGCTCGGTCAGACCTGGCTTCAAGTTCTTCACGACTCCGAGCCAGAACTCCGTCACGCCGTTCTCTTCGTTCTTCAGCTCATCGAAGACGAAGTAGTCGGGAGAGACGATTCCCCGCGCGGCGAACTGCTCGCGGAGTTCGGGGTGTCCGTTCGCGGCGAGCGTGTCCTGGGATGCCATCCTCACTGGGAGGTCGAACTCCACGGCGAGTTGTGAGTACGCCTTCATGTACTCGGGGTGGTACTGCAGCACGCCCATGTGCGAATCCAAATGCGTGACCTCGACGCCCGCGGCAAGCGCCCGCTTGATCTGCGCGCGGCCTTCGATCAAGGCTTGCTCGGGCGTGGCGTGTGCGTAGACGTCGGCGACGTCGTGCCAGAAATAGCCCTCTGGATCCACCAAGCCAGTCACTTGTTCGCGCGGCGCGATCGGGCCCCAGCGATACCCGCGCCACTCGGACGTGTGGCAGAGGTGGACGCCGAAGTCCTTCTCAGGATGAAGCTTCGCGTAGGCGGCGATCTCCGGAAACCACGGACACGGCACCATGATCGTGGCGGACGTCATCCGTCCTTTCTCCAGCGACTCGATCGTGGCCAGATTCGCCGAGTGACACATGCCGGCATCGTCGCCGTTGACGATCAGCAGTCTGTCCGTCGACTTGTAACCCAGCCGCTCCGCGAGGGAACGCGCTTCAGCCCCGTTCCAACGGGAGCACGACAGGACGATGGGTACGAGAATCAGGAGAAGTCCGTGGAGGGCGACGTGTTCGACTCGCATGGACGGAGACTAGGTGCGGCGACCACGGAGAGCAATCGAAAGCTCGTGCCCGCTCGAGCACCGCGACGCTCGCCGAGTGCGTGCGTCATACGAAGCGCAGCGGTCTCCAATCGAGATTCAGATCATCGAAGTGCACTCGCGCGATCGCGACCTCGAGACTCTGCCGGTCGACGATTGCGATCGTGCACAGCGCGGCCATGAGCTCACGTCGAATCGACGCGATCGCGGATTCGTCGAAGGCAACGCTGCGTCGCGTGCACAACACGAGAAATGCGGCACGCGCCGACAAAGTGAAGACTCCCGACGACGGCATCAGAATCGCGACGCCGCTGGGCAGTGAATCGTTCGGCCGATCGGAACGCTTCGGTGCACCGAGCGGCGCAGGTTCGGGTGGGTACAGTCGCGTAGCGCGCAGACCCGCTGCGTCGAGCGCGATCGAGAACAGGAGCGCATGGCACGACACCCTGGGCTTCACGATCACCCGATAGTCGATCACGGGTGAACTCGTTCCGTGCGAGGAACTCGCGCGCACATCTACCAAGGTCCAATCAGACGCGGCATACAGCCCACGGATCCGTTCCATCACCGGTTCGACATCCGTGACAGCCGCGCTCGGCTCGACGTCGTCATTCATCACGAACGACGCCACGCCGAGCTCCTCGCTTGCAAACGGCGTCCTGGCGATGGCCTTGCTCA
Organism: Planctomycetota bacterium; assembly: GCA_031363505.1. Classification (GTDB taxonomy): domain Bacteria; phylum Planctomycetota; class UBA1135; order UBA1135; genus JANLUN01. The sequence continues at coordinate 3,646 of JANLUN010000830.1, forward strand.
CCTCGTCACGACGCTCGGGCGGAACTTCGCCGGCGGCGTAGGCCCAGATGTCCTTCGCATCCACGCCGACGCACTCTGCATCGTCGTGCATCGTTCGCCGCCGCTTCTCGGTGTCGTCGCCTCCGTTACCGACCATGGCGTGCTTCCCGGCCGGTTGCGTCGAGTCGGGCTGTCACGCTCCTGCGCAGAGCGACGAGGGCGCGTTGATGTCGCTTGTGAACGGCGTCGACGGAGAGTCCCATCATCGCGGCGAGGACAGTCACCGATCGCGGTGGTTCGCTGTAGTGGTACAGCACGAGCACCGATCGGTAGTGCCGCGGCAGCGACTCGACGCACAATTCGAGCGCGGCGCGCGCGTCAGCATGGGGGCTGCTCGAGTCCGTCTCCCACTTCGAGAAAGCCGCCTTGTCCAGGGCGAGCTCGTCCTCACTGCTTTCTCCGTGCGGCGACGATCGATGTCGCTCGAGCAAGAAATGGCGCGCAGCGCCGGCGAGAAAGGCTCGGAACTGGCCTTCCCCTTCGTAGCGCTTGAAACTGCGCAGGAACGCCATGAAGAAGTAGACCTTCGCATCCGCGACCAACGATGCGACATCGAGACTTCGAAGCGTACGTCCACCTCCACTGATGCGCCACTGCGCCGCCAAGAGTGCTCGACGGAACACGGAGTCGTACTGCTTCATGAACCACGACCACGTGTCGTCGTCGCCGAGCCGCATGCGATCGACCGCGGCCTGGTCGAGTCGAATGTGCGAGGGCGGCTTCCGATCCTCGTGCTCGCGAGCACACTCCGAAGTACCCGGGAGGGGAGGAACGGCGGTGTCATCGACTGAGCGATCGTCTTGGAAAGAGTACATGGGCTTCTCAGTTGGACGCTCTGCGATCGTCGACGTGTGTGGGTCGTGCAGTCAGACGCGTCGCCGGTGGGGAGGGTTCCGCTGTCGGTGTCGGCGCGATGTCTCGCTCGCGCTCGCGCAGAAGACGCCGACGGTCGTGTTGCGTTGCGATCGAATGACAAGCGCGCGTAGAGAATCTGCGCCTAGAGAGCGGAGCGAGAGCTTGGCGCTGGAGTTATGCCGTTCGGTGGTGGTTCGAAAGACGCTGATGCTGCAATCACGTCCGACGAGTGGAGAGTGCTCATGAGCGTGGACTGTTCACCAACGGCACATGACCTGACGCGGCGCAGCACGGGGTTACGGAAACTCGCGGCCCGCGTCACACGCGACGTGGCCCAGGCCGAGGATCTGGTTCAGGAAACGCTGCTGTCCGCGCTCACGCGCCGTCCGAAAGTGAGTGGGACGGAGCTCGATCGGTGGCTCGGTCGCGTCCTGATCAACGGCGCGCGAACGTCTTGGCGCCGACGAGTCCGCCGTAGAGCGCGCGAGGCGAGCTGCGCGCGGGACGAAGGATCTCCCTCAACTCTGGACGTGGTCGCGCGTGCCGAGATGGAGCGGCGGCTGCGGAAAGCGGTCCTCGCTCTCGACGAGCCCTACCAGAGCGCCGTGATGCTGCGCTACTTCGCTGCCTTGCGACCTGGTGACATCGCGCGTCGTCGCGGCGTCAATCCAAGCACCGTCCGCAGTCATCTGCGGCGCGCGCTCCGCCGATTGCGGCGTGCGTTGGCTGCTTGACCGACGGGCGCGGCCGCGGCTTTGTCGAACGATTCTCGGCCGTTCGGCCCAGAACTCAGCTGCACCTACGACTCAGGCTCGAACAGGCCCAGTCCATGCCCTCGCTCGCGCAGCTCTTTCAGTAGCCGCTGCCAGCGTTTCGCCGCCGCGTCGCGCGTGATCCCAAGCTGCACGGCCACTTCGCCGAGCGGGCGACCTTCCAAGCCGTGCCACGTGATGAGTAGCGTGTCCTCCGTGTCCAAAGTGTCGAGCAGCTTCGTCAGGATCTGATGCTGCTCGCTTCGGGCCAGGACCTCGGAGACGCGCGTGATCGAGTCTTCGACGGCTGACAACGCGCGCTCGACGGTCTGGTCGTCCGTGCTGCTCGCGTTGCGGCGCATGGCGCGGTAGCGGTGCTCGTTCAGTACGTTGCGAGCGATGCCGAAGAGCCAACCACGGATGTTGCCGGCGTCGGGATCCAACGTATTGAAGCGCGCCAAAGCCCGCATCCAGACCTCGTTGACGCAATCCAAGGGCTCGGCGCCGAAGGCGCGTGATGCGCGGATCTGCGCGGCGAACCACGCCAGGAGCTGGGGCATCGTCCGCTCGACGATCTCATTGCGCGCATTCAAGTCACCTTGAACAGCTTGCCGCGCGAGCCACGACGTCGGAGCTTCCGAGTAGCGCACTGAATCGTTGGCTAGATCCATGGGGCGTACAACAGGAGATTCCTGCAGCTGGCTGGGCGCCGCGCTCGCGTCAGCGCAATCACGTACCGGAAAAACTTCGCTCGAAGACCCGCCACTTTGAAGCAACGAACCTGTCCCATCGCACGCCGCCGACGCAACTTAACGGATAGTCCGCGCCACCGCCACCACGACTGCATCCTACGTCCTGCGCTATTCTCGATGCGTTGACGACGACAGGACGAGGCGACCTCGATCGAGGCGGCACGCGCGAGCCGCGAGTCGCGGGCGAACCTGCCGGGAAGCGACGACTGAGCATGGCATCTCGGACGAAGACACTGGACGAAGCCGTCGCCGACTTTCACGCGCTGTACGTCCTCGACGAGCGCAACGGACGCCTGCGCGCTGTCGACGAGTATCAACGGCGGTTTCCGGGTTTCGAGGAAGTCGTCCGCACTCAGTACGCGTTTCTGAGCGGTGATCTGGATGCCGCGCAGGTGGATCTCCTGCAGACCGCGGAGTGGGCGCCGTCCGACGTCGAAGTCGATCGCTCGCGTGGGCTCGGACCTTACCGGCTGCTCCGCCGACTCGGGCGCGGTGCCCAAGGGACCGTGTACCTCGCGGAGCACGAGGTCCTCCATCGCACGGTGGCCCTGAAGGTCTTGGCCAACAAGTGGCTCTTCTCGAAGGCGCACCAGACGCGCTTCGAGCGCGAAGCGCGCGCCGCGGCGCGACTGGATCACCCCGGCGTGTGTTCGGTCTACGACTTCGGACACGAGGACGACATCGATTACATCGCGATGCGCTACGTCGAGGGCGAGACGCTCTCGAACGCGCTCCGCGCCGCCGACGAGCGTTGGGCGAGCGAGGTCGTGCCCCCGCGCAACGGTGATGCACCGTCCGTCCAAGTCGCGGGCACGCTGCCGCTTCGTCCAACTTCGAAGCACGACCTACAGGCCCTGTTGTTGTTCTTCGAGCAATGTGCCGACGCGTTGCAGGCGGCACACGACGCGGGCGTGATCCACCGCGACGTCAAGCCGGGGAACATCATGGTGACTCCCGCGCTCATGCCGGTGATCCTCGACTTCGGTCTCGCGCGCGACGATCAGGGCGACTCCGACGGCGCCACGCGCACGGGCGACTTGATCGGAACACGCGGCTACATGGCGCCGGAACAGATTCGCGGCGATCCGATCCTCGATGCGCGCGTCGACGTGTACGCGCTCGGAGTCGTGCTGTACGAGTGTCTCACGCTCACACGGCCGCATTCGCAGCCTACGTGGGAGACCCTGCTGCACGCGGTCACGCACGAACCCGCGCCGGATGTGCGCAAGCTCAATCCGAACGTTCCGCGCGCAGTGGCGCTGATCGTGCAGATCGCGCTCGAGAAAGAGCCCGAACGGCGTTATCGATCCGCGCGTGCTCTGGCCGAGGATCTCCGACGCGCTCGAACGAACCGAGCGATCCTGGCCACGCCTCCCGGTGTGCTGGCGCGGTGCGCACGCTGGGTGCAGCGGCGCGCACGGATGCTCGTCGCAGTCGCCGGAGTGGCCTTGGCGCTCGCTCTCGTCGCTTCCCTGATCTGGGGAGTGAAGCAATACGTCAAGGTGAGCGAGATCGGGGTACGAACCGAGCAGAGCGACCGTTTCGAGCGCTCGATGGAGCGCGAGCTGAGTCACCCGTACCGGTTGTCGTCGCGCTTGGACTCGAGTGGTCGAGTTCTGGAACCCGTCGACCTGTACGCCGCGATTCGGAATGCCTCGCTGACTCTGACGGAAGGCGGAGTCGATCCTCGGATGATCGACGCGCAAGATTCGTCACGCGCTTCGAACGCGATCGCCTTGGAGCCCGCCAACCTTCGGCGCACGTCGTGGATGCTGTTCCAGCTCGTGGAGAGCATCGACGAGCTCGGTGCATTCCGCGGTACGCCGTCGCGTTCGAACGCAATCCGCTCGGACGTCGCCGTAGATCCGCAGAGCCTGACGCTCATTCGAGAAGGCGCGGAGCAGCTGCTCGATCGGCAGCTCACAGGCAGCAGTGCACTCGTGTGGCGCGCCTACCAAGACGGCATCGCGATCGACAGCGAGCCCTACGCTGCGGTGCGCGACGCCGTTCTGGCATCGAGCGATCCGGTTGCGCGGCTGATGTTGTGCCACATCGCCTGGGGCAAGAAGGACAAGGCGCTCGCCCTGGAGGCGCTCTCGGAAGGCTCCATTCTTTCGATGGACGATCACGCCATGAAGATGATCTGCCTCATGGAGCGAGGCAGCGCCTGCCTCGATAGCGGCCAATTCGACGAAGCGGAGAACGCCTTCAAGCAGGGTCAGGCCGGCGCATCCACGCGGACCTTCTTCGGGCATTTCAGCCTCGCGAAAGTGGCGTTCGGACGAAAAGACTTCGCTACCGCGGAAGCGGAGATGCGCCTTGCGCTCGAGCTCGAGCCCGAGGATCGCGTGGCGCTGACGTCGCTCGCGAATCTCCTGTCGTATCGCGCGGACTTCGAGAATGCGCGAGACACGGCTCAGGCCGCGGTTACCGCGGATCCCGATTACGCGCACGCTCACCTCGAACTCGGGAGAGCGCTCGTCGGCTTGAAGCGAGTGTCAGACGCGCTGCCGGCATTTAACGAGGCCTTGCGCGTATCGAGTGCAGCGGAGGGAATCCCGGACAAGATCGAGCTCGCACTCGCGGACGGCGTCGACCTCCCCGAACTCGATCGAGGCATCGGGGAGCTGCTCGCCGCGACTGGTCTGCACCCGTGGTGGCTCTCGATCCAAGCGAGCGCGCGTTTGCAGATGCGGAATACCGAAGCGGCGCTCGTGCTCGTCGAGTCCGGCCTCGCGATCGCGCCGCGCGACAACGGGTTGATGGCACGGCGCGGCGAAGCGTACTTCCAGTTCGGTGAACCCGAAGTCGCGCTCGCCTCGTTCGAATGGCAGCTCGAGCTGCATCCGGGCGACCTCGCGGGGCGGCTAGGGCGCGCGCGTTGCCTCGCTGCTCTGAGACGCACCGACGAAGCGGTGCAGGCCCATCTCGACGCGTGTGCAGTGGAGCCCGTCTACCTGGCGGACGCGATCGACTTCGTGCGTGTGAACGGTGATCAGCGCTCTCGGAACGAGTTCCTGCTCGGCATGGAGCGAGTCGATTGGCCGATTCCCGAGTCGTTCGACGTACGCACACGGCCGCGAGAGGATGCCGTGCGGCGACTGTCATCGACGCTGCACGCCGCGCAAGCGGCTCGGCGCGATCACGGCGTCGGCGCGCAACACGCCAAGGACACGGAACGGACCGCGGGCACAGCACTCGAGGCCGCGCTCGATCGCGAGGACGCGCGCACGGTGTTCCTCGAGCTGCAGCCGGAGATCGAGGCCATGCAGTCGGACGGCCTTCACGCGCTCGCGAGCGCACACGCCGCGTTGGCCTCCGGCGACTGCGCCGGCGCCGGCGAGTGGTTGATCGAGTCGTTGCAGCTGCCCGGAAACGAGATCGACTCGATGCGCCGCGTGCTGGACATGCTGCTGCGTCTCGGCGAGTCGGAGAGAGCAGCAGAGGCCGTAGAGCGCATGCACTTGGATGCGAAGCCTGAGCTGCGAACCGCCGTCGCTCGTGTGTACCTCGCGGACGGACGATTGCACGACGTCTTGCAAGCGAGCTCGTCGAAACGGGAGGACCCGCCACTGACGCTCACGTTCGCGGCGTGCTGCCTCCTGCAGCGACAGCCGGAGCGGACGATCGGGCTGCTCGACGACCTGCCTTGCTACCGGCGGAGCTATCCCGTCCCGCGCAGCTTGCGCGCTCGTGCGTGCGCGATGATGGGGGATCTTCACGGCGCACGTGATGCGATCGCGCAGTCGCGGGATGTCGAGGCGGACCACGAGGTCGCGGTAGTAGCGACGGCGCTCGATTACGTAGAGCGAGCGAGCGGAGACGCGGAGCTCGTTGCAGCGATGCGTGCGTACCTCGAAGGCCGCATTGGGGACGGAGCATCCCACTTCCTCGCCTGGTGCTCCGAAGCGGGCGACGCGGCGCAGGCGCAACGGCTCACCCGCATTTGCGAAGAAGGCCTTGCACTGCCGTTGGCGCGCGGCGGCGCCGCGTGGCTGTCACGCGCGCGCGGCATGAATTCCGGAGCAATCCAAGAGGGAGATCGTGGCTTGCTGTGCGTGCTCGACTTGCTGGAGTCGCACTTTGCGCTGTCCCGATGGGAGATCGAATCCAGTGAACATGCTGCGCTGCGCGAACGCCGCTTGTTCGAGCTTCGGAGCATGCTCACAGACCCCGAGTTCGCGCTGCTGCGCCGATCCCAGACGAGTGGGCAGCTCGAGCTTCGACTGACGAACTACTTTCGTGCGGTCAGGGCCACGCTCGGCTCTAGACTCTGGCGCCGCACGTAATCTGCGCGCGCCTGTCTAGAAGCAGGCGAATCGGTGCGAAAGACGGCACGTGACGCAGCGTGATTGCGTGCGTGTCCGCTTGAGCCGCCATGCACGGCGTGTGTAACCACGAACAGCACGTTCGCGTGACACGACGAAGAGCGGAATGCGACGACGCCCGTCTTTCGGACGCACCATTTGTGAACTCGATGTCGTCGCCGACATTGAGCGTGATCGCAGTGCACGTTAGCTGCGCTGAAACACTCGTCTGATCGGAATCGTGTCCAACGCGCGAGCTGCGCGCGCTTCACGTTGTGGCGGCTTCGCGACAGCGAGCGCGCGGTGACCATCCTCGGTTGTCGATCACATCCGTGATCACCGGAGGAAGCAGCGGAAGCTAGTGCGCCTGAAGTCTGTCTTCGCGAGCCGCTCCACGAACGTCGCACGACGTTAGGAGACCAGGTTGAAGACTCGCGTCTTTGTTCACGCTGTTGTCGGATCGTGTTTGATCGCGTCCATTGCTTCCGTCGTCGTTGCAGGACCGATGACGCCCGCCAAGGAGCGTGAGCGCTCTCACGCAACTACGGAGAGCGAATCGGCGGCCGCGTGGAGCGATCGGTTCACCCCAGCGCTCACCGCCCCCGCGAACGACAACTATTCGGCGCCGACTACGGCGTCCAGCGGAAGTGTCCGGTTCACGCTGCACCAAGCCACGCGCGGATCCGAAGGTCAGAGCGCTACGGCGTGCTGGAGCACGGGCGGTGTCGACCAAGACGTCTGGTTCAAGTTCGAGGCGGACCAGACGGGCGTGTGGACGATGTCGCTGTGTGCAACGGAGACGGACTTCGACAGTCGCATCGTGGTGTACGAGTTCGAAGAGAACGAGCCGCCGACGACCGTGGTTGCTTGCGACGACGACGGCTGCAGCGAAGTCAAGACTGGTATCCACGCGAGCGCCTCGTTCTATGCGGCTCAGGGCGAGGTCTTCTACATTCAGGTCGGTGCGACCGACTCGCCTGGAACCGCGGAAGTCGTCATGGACATCACGGTCGACTGACGCGCTGCGGCAACGCCGGATGGCGTAACGAAGTTCCACGAAATCCGCGCGAACGCTGTCCCGTCACGACGTTCGACGTCAATAACCATCACGGGGATGCTGTCGCTCTGCTCGCAACTGCGCGTCGGCCCGGCCCGGAGAGAATGTAGCCAGGGGGCATGTGTGGAATCCGACGCACATGCCCTCTACTCTCTTCACTCGCGCGCTCGCCGGTTGCGTAAGGGAGCTTCGCTCCCGCTATCCAGAGCCCTGATCACGCGCACTGTAGGCGCGCGGGCCATCACGCGAGCGTCGTGTAGATCCGATGGCAATCGTCGTGGTCGTCGATCGCTTCGAGGAACGCCTCGGCGGCTTCACGTCGTTCCGGCTCGAGCGTGGTCGTCTCTTTCGGACGATAGCCAAACTCCGACTGCGTGATCGACCAGCCCGCGGCGCGCAGCGTCTGCGTGACAGCGTCGAGATCGCCGCGCTCGGTGTAGAAGCGCGCGCCGGTCGAGTCCTCGTCGGCCTGCTCGCCCTGCTCAAGCGGCTCGACGTCTTGCGCACCGGCTTCGATCGCGACGGTTTCGCGGTCAAGGCCTGCAGTTTCGTGCGTCGCTTCGATGATGCCGACATGGTCGAAGAAGAACGCCACCTTCGCGCCGAACTGACCCTCGCGGAACAAGAGACGCATGTCGGGCGCGGTGCGGTTGCGGTTGTCGGTCAAGCACTCGACGATCACCGGCACGCCTTCCGGCGTCATGCCTTCGAAGGTCACGAGCTCGAAGACCGCCGCGTCTTTGCCGGTGCCGCTGCCTTTCTGGATCGCGCGCTCGATCGTGTCGTTCGAGACCGACTGCTTGCGCGCGGCTTCGACCGCCACAAAAAGCCGTGCGTTCCGAGCGGGATCCGGCATTCCGGACTTGGCGGCGACGGTGATTTCACGGACGAGCTTCGAGCTGATCTTCGCGCGTTTGTTCGCGTTGATCTCGCGCTTCTTCTGCAACCATTGACGTCCCATGGGCGAGGATTCTACAGCGGTCATGCGCGCGCCGGGAAGATGATCACGAAGCGACCGCTGAAGTGATCGGACGCCGCGCGCACATCGCCGATGGTTCTGGCGACATTGAAGAACGACTGCAGAGACGTTGCCAGCAGCCGCGTTCCGCTGCGTTCGTAGACCGAGACATGAGAAAGTCTCGGAGCGCTGCGTACAGACTCCGCCCCGAATGCTTCGTCCGCAAACCTCCCACGCTGCCTGCGCAGCCCACGGCCGTCTGGATCAACCCGCCGACTGCACGGGCACTCGCGAATGCTCAGTGATCTCTCGTGAAGGCTATCTCAGCCACGTTGACACGGAGGGGCGCCGGCGGAACATCCTCAACGCGCCGGCGCGCGGCCGGTGACGAGCAGATTGTGCTTGGGAATCGAGAGCAAGAAGGCCGTCACGGCGCTCGCCGATAAGCGCGAATCTTCGCCGTAGCCTGCATTGTCGCGGTTGGGTTGGTAGTAGAAGCTCCCGTCTGCGCACTGCGCGAGCGTGAACCACCAGCGATTCGCGTCCATCAGGCGCCGAAAGCTCGCCGCGTCGACGTTCGCCGCCATCGCGGCGTAGCCCATGCCCATGATCGGCGAGCCGTGCGTGTCGGGGAAGCTCTCGGGATGCTCGCCGATGACGAGTGCATGCTTGAGCGAGCGCGCGCGAGTCGATGCGTCGGGCCACGGATTGAGTTGAAGCGCGATGCCGGCCGCACCCGTGCGCCCCATGTCAGCCCAGTCCGAGTCGCCCGCTACATCGTCGGCGTACCACACATATCCGGTCTTGCCGGCGCCGCGCTCGAGGAACGCCAGCGCCGCGTCGAGCCGTCCGCGATCGATTTCGACCCCACAACGCTGCATCAGCGAGAGAGCGAGCGCACCTTGGCCGGTCAGCATCGCGATCGGGCCATAACCTTCGAAGCCCGGGTTGTGTCCCCAGCCGCCATGTTGTTGACGCGCGTCCTTCGGATAGCTGTCCGGGTGCGATTCCTTGGCACTCGGATTCACCTGCTCGAGCGACATGTACTGCGACGAAAGCAGGAAATCGCGCACTTCCTGCAACTCTGCGAGCACCCAGCGTTCGCCCGTCGCCAGTTGGAATTCGCTCATCACGATCGCGGCCGCCATGTAGCGCCAGTTGATCAGGTCGTCCTTGTCGCGCGCTTTCGTCGTGCGCGCGTGAAACCGGACGTTGCGTTCCGCGGCCGCCAAGTGCTCGCGCGAGCCGCTGGCGATCAGCGACAATGGCGCGAACGTATCGAGCACGGGGTCGCCGAAGGATCCGTCGTCGTGCTGCGCCGTGAGCAGAAACGCGAGCAGCTCACCGCGTATGCGCTCGCTCTTCTTGCAGTCGGCGGGAAAGCTCTTCGAGAACGCGCCGTAGCGCTTGCCGATCTCGAGCGAGAGCTTGATCGGCTTGTCGTCGCGGAGGAGCTCGAGCGCCAGCCGACCGTCTCCGGCTTCGCCCTGGCAGGCTTCGAGCGCATTCGCATAGTCGAGCACCGGCCCCGTCGGCCCAAAGACGTCCATGCCGTAACCATTGCGGTGTGGCGTCTCGAAGCGCCGGCCTCCCGCGCCGACGATGTGATCGCCAACTTTCACGCGGCCGTGCGCGGGCGTCTTTTCGAAGACGTGCCGCACGACCAAGTGCGCCGGCGCCGACTCGACGAGTTCGACGCGCAGGCCACTCAGCCCGAGGTTGTAGTACCAGCCCGGCACTTCGGCATCGGGACCGGCGGACGCGCGCTGGTTCCACGGATGTCCGCTGCTGTCGTAGTGGACCTGCGCCGAGCCAACCGGCGCGATGAGCGAGACTGCGAAGAGCACGCGCAACGCGAAGCGAGGAACTCGAACGAAGGGCGGCATGGAGTCTCCGAAGGGGTTCGTGGATGCTAGCCCGGTCCATTCGGGAGCGTCGGCTGCAAACCCAGGAAACCGCTGCGCGAAAGCGTTGCGCCGCCGTACCGGGCGATCACGATATTCCTCCCCGCGTGCCCGTCGTGATCGGGCAGCCGCTCCGCGCTTGTGCTGCAGGCCGTGACCACCGTGCCGCGGCGCGAACGTGAACGCGAACAATTCTCGCCGCGCGTACTGCCGGCTGAGTTTCGGACAGGGGGGGCATGCCCCCCCCGACAGGGAAGCGCGCTTGCCGTTGATCCGGTCTTCCTGCACTGGGTCTCATCCTTCAGCCCTCCACACTAATTCAGGAACCGAAGGCTGTCTCACCCACGTTGACACGGAGGGGAACATCGGTCCCGTTCGCCGTCACGAGCGACTGGGCGGGTTGCTCAAGTCCTACTACCGAGCAGCCGCGTGAACTCGAATGCGAACACTTCTCGTTGCGCAGGCTGCCGGCTGAGTGTTCGGGCAGAACGGACTCGAAGCTGCGCTGACTGACGACTCGCGGTTGGTTCAGGCGAAGGTTGCTTACGGCCAAGCGATCTGAATCCCGTTCGACCAGTTCGTCGTCGCGGCGGTGCAGAAACCGGCAAAGGTGTTTCGATAATACATCTGGTAGTACGCCGTCTGTCCGGCGGGCTGCATCGTCTGGACCGACACGGGTGTTGTTTGCATCGTGTTCGGGTAAGTCCAGTAGCCTTGCGACGCGCCATACGTTGCAGCGTTGTGAGACCCAAAACGGATCAACCGACCGTCGACACAGCGAACTCCGTCGGCCGAGGCGATACCGCCGGGCGCGGTGGCGTCGCCCTTGAGCAGCAGGCCGAAGCCCACGTAGACCGGACTGACGAAGACATTGAGGGTGATCGTGTCCGGCGACGTCGCACCGGTCGCGCTCAGCAGCGCACCGTTCAGATT
>JANLUN010000010.1:0-6858 GCA_031363505.1 Planctomycetota bacterium
CCGCACGCGTGCGCATGAGCGACCTCCACGACATCGACGGGCCAAACGCGCACCGTGCCGTCTTCGGCGGCGGTGACGACCGAACGCCCGTCCGGGCTGAACTCGGCACAAGTGAGCGGGCTTGCCCCGTGTTCGAATCGCAAGACTGGCGATCCATCGATCGTCTTCGAGAGTTGGGCGACGCCACCGTACGTTGCCGCGAGGACGAACTCATTGTTCGGGCTGACGCGCAAGTGGCTGATCGATCTGTCGATGCTCGGTTGGAATCGGTCCCATCTCACCGCGCTCAGGTTGGTGTCCAGCCGGAACAACTGTGGCGTCTGCCTGGCTGACACGATTAGGTCGGACTCGCCGTCCAACAAGGCGACACATCCGACCGGCCGCCAACCCTGTCCCTGCCGAGTCGCTTCGCCGGTGAGCGCATTCCACACGTGGATTCCCACATGGTCACCGCACGTCAGCAGGCGCTGACTCTCTGGTGTGAACGCGACCATGAAGACCTGCGGTTGATAGACGGCGTTGTGGCACTCGTCGAAGGAGAGGCCCGCTCCGCCTCCACGATCGAGCACGCCCGCCCATCCGTCGGCCGCGCCCCATGCTGCGCGTTCGCCACTGGGGCTGAGTCCGACGACATTGATCGCCGAGCCCTTTCGCTGCGCTGACGCGATGATGGCGCCCGTAGTCGTGTCGAGCCATACGACACGACCATCGTCGAATCCGATGCACGCACAATCGCCCGAGCGAGACAGCGCCGAGGACGTCACGGTGCCGCCATTCGCTGCGCGCACGGGAAGAGAGTTGCCCGTGTTGGCGTCGATGCGCGTGATGGCCCCGCTCTCCGACAGACACGCGATTGCGCTCCCGCTTTCGACGAACCACGCACGCGTGATCGGCCCCACGCCGACGCCGAGCTCGTGGAGCAGCGAACCGTCTTGAACCGATGAGATCCTGACGACGCCATCGACGCCTGCGCTCAAGACGGACTGCGACGAAGGATGGAACACCGCGCTCCGAGCCGCGCCCGCATGGGGAGTGCACGCGACGAGACGAGGGATCGGTTCGATCGTCCAGACGTGCGCGTGGTCACCCCCGCCACCGGTGACGAAGCGCCGCGAATCGGGGAACCAAGCGACGCGAGAGTTCCCACTCGGTGCGCGTGTCCGGAATCGGCGGACCCCATCGTCCGAACTCCAAGCGCCGACGTTTCCGCCGTAATCTCGCGCAGCGATCCAACGGCCATCAGGGCTGTAGGCGACCGCAATCACGGAGCGCTCTCCGAGTCCGGTCAAATCGAATTGGGCGACGCCGGTCGCCGTGTCGAACACGCGTGCTCCCGTTTCGAACCCCGCGGCGACATTCCTGCCGTCCGGGCTCGACGCGAGGCACCACGCCGGACCCGGGAGCCGAGCAGACCAGCACTCGGTGGACGATCGCCAGGCCCATGCTCGCACGATGCCGGCGACCTCGGCTGTCCATACTGTTGCGCCATCGGGCGAGAAACACGCGTCGCGGATCGGACTCGCATGCCCGTGCAGCGCAGCGAGCAGAGCTCCTGTTCGCGCGTCCCACACGCGCGGATCGTTGTCCGTGCCGTCGTCGGGTGAGTCCGCCCGCGAGTTCTTCGACGTGAGGATCAGCGCACCCGTCGCATCGAACTGCGCAAGCGTGAAATAGCCCGTCGCGGATGTGATCGAACGCGTCAGCGCACCCGTTGCCACGTCGAAGATGCGCATTTTGCCGTCGAACGAGCTCGTGAGGAGTTGGCGTCCATCCGGACTGAATTTGCACGAGGTCACCATCTTGGAGTGCCCCTCGAACGAACGCAGAAGTTGGCCCGTAGTCGAATCGAAGAGGCACACGCTCGGTGCGTCATCGACGACGAAGAACGATTGTCCGTCCGGAGCAAACCCGGCCAAATCCACCCCATGCAGGGAATCGACGCTGACAAGTTCGCTCTTGACCTGCGCGTAGCTCGACGTGCGGTTGAAGATCCATCCCTGACCTCGCCTCGCGTTCAAGAGCACTCGCTGTCCGTCGCGGGACACATCGAGCCCGCCGCAGAGACGCTCCCCTTCCACCCACAGCACGCGCTCTTCGTGACTCTGCTCGAGCGCCTTCAGCACGGCCATGTTCGATTCGAATCCCGGGTCGCGCCGGTCCGCTTCGATCGCAAGGACGAGCGCCAATCCCGCATCCGTCGCCAGTTGGGCCGCGCTCCGCTCCCGGCAATCGACTCCCAGGAGCCTCGCGTTCGCCGCCCGCGCGCGATCGCGCTCGGCCTCGGCGCGATTGCTCTGAGCTTCTACCTCGCCGAGCGTGTACATCATCGAGCCGATCCATACGCACGACGCGACCGTGACGAGCGCGACACCCGTCGCGATGCCCGGATGTCGCTGGCTCCAACGCCGCGTGCGCACGATCCAGTTCACTCGCTGTGCGCGAATCGGCTCGTACTCTCGTACCCGGCGCAAGTCCTCGGCGAAGTCCAGCGCCGTCGCATACCTGCGCGTGGGCTGGTGCTCCAACGCGGTGGCGAGGACGACGCGCAGGTCTTCGCTCACGAGCGCGTTCAGCTCGCGTGGGTTCTCGTACTCTCCTCTAAGAATGCGTTGAAAGAGAGCTTCGCGGTGCTCGGCACGAAACGGACGCTCGAGCGTCAGGCATTCGTACAGCGCGACGCCAAGTGCATAGATGTCGACACGGCGATCCGCGGAGGAGTAGCCCGATTCGAGCAGCTCAGGCGCCATATAAGCCGGCGTGCCGAGCACGTCGTCGGTGCGCGTCAGACCCGCGATCTCGGTGTCGTCGCCACGCGCGAGGCCGAAGTCGACGATCACAGGCTCGCCGTTCGCATCCACGAGGATGTTGGCCGGCTTGATGTCGCGGTGCACGACTCCCGCTTCGTGGGCAGCATGCAGCGCGCGCGCGGTGCGCTCGAAGACATGGAGAAGCTGCGCGAGCGCCGCCGTATTGCCAGGACGCAGAAAGCTCTGTTGAGCACTGTTCTCGCGCGCCGCGATCAGCTTGCGCGATAGATCCTCGCCATCGACGAAACGCATCGCCAAGTACGGCCGCGCGGCATCCAGGTCGGCCTCGTACACGGTGCACAGCCCGGGATGGTCGAGCTTGGCGATCACCTCCACCTCGCGCTTGAAGCGACGCAGCTTGTCGGGCGTGAGGTTCGCGCGATTCAGCATCTTGAGCGCGACGCGCCGGCGCATGCGCGAGTCGGTGGCGAGAAACACACGGCCCTGCCCGCCGCTGCCTAGCTCGCGCTCCAGGATGTAGTGAGCGACGCGAGGCCTGGGCCGGTCGGGCTCGATGATCCCAAGCTGCTGCACACCCGCAGTGATCCGCGCGTACTCCGTTGCTACGGCCTCGGCAATGTGTGGGAAGAGCTGCTGATACTCGTCGACTGGACGAATTCCGCCCGCGACGCTGTCCAGCTCGCACAAGATCACGAAGTCGAGCAACGATCGGACGTCGTCGCGCGTCTGGTGCCCGTCCGAGCTGGGTGAGCGTCCGTCTGAACTCATGGTGCGGGTGATGCGCGGCGCTCGCGGCTGCGCGAGCTCGGGCCGACTTCGTTCAGGCGCTCTGCTCGGGCGTGCTCAGCGCTGGAGCCACCGCAAGCACTCACGCAACGGGACGCGGCCGGCGCGCGTTGCCGAACAGCGTAGCGTGAAGCCCTGGGGCACGTTAGCGAGGCGAGCCGCGACCGTCCGAAATCCCGTCCCGCGCTGCGCAGCTGAGACGGATGCACGGCATTCAAGACGCGCCGAGATCGAGGTTCTTCCGAACCCCGGCGTTCGAATGGAAGTGCGTTGGAGGCTCGGCGCCGAAGCTCGTCCGCGCCGCGCCTCCGCGCTGCTCGTCCGCACCGTTCGTCCGTCAGCCCGTGCGCGAATCCCGTGCGCAAAATGGATGTGGCGCCGCTCGTTGCGACGCCACATCACAGCTCGACTCGAACGATTCGCCGGTCGCGCCGACGAACTCGATCAAGGCTCGGTCACTTCGGCCAGTCGACGCGCAACGCGTTCGACCAATTCGTCGTGCCCGCTGAGCAGAATCCCACGACCGAGTTGCGATAGAGCATCTGATAGATCGCGCTCGTCCCCGCCGGTTGAGCGGTCGCGACGGAGATCGAGTTCGTCTGCACGAGGTTGGGGAAGGACCATGAACCGGGCGCGTCCCCGTTCGTTCCCGCGTTGTGTCCGCCGAAGCGGATGAGCGCCCCGTCGACACAACGAACGCCGTCGCCGTGCGCGACGCCTTCGCCGGCCTGCCGCGTGCCCTTCACGAGCAAACCAAAGCCGACATAGTTTCCGCCGACCGCGACGCGCAGCCGCAGCGTGTCCGGTTCCGTGTTCCCGGTCGTGTACAGCTGTGCACCCGACAGGTTGAAGGAGTTCGCGCAGCCGTGACCCGGCGATCCCGAAGGGGATGGAACCGAATTCGGCGGAGCACACGGGCAGAGCGTCGCCAGGCTTCCGTCGCCAGAGCAGAACGGCGTTCCGACATTTCCAGCCACCGTGAACGTGCCGACAGCGCGCGCACTCCCGTTGAACGCGCTGTCGAGCGCGCGCACGCTCCACGAATACGGACCCGGAGCGAGATCACGCACCGTCCAGCTCGTGTTCGTGTCGACGTTGCCTGGCTCGGGAAGCACGCGCGCACTCGCGGATCCGCCGCCAGGCAACGTGATCTCGAGGTCGTACGTCAACGAACCCACCGGCGTCGCGTCATCGCTCGGCGCGTTCCACGTGAGCTGCACGCTGGCCGAGCCCCCGCTCGTCGCGTTGAGATTGCCCGGCGCGCTAGGCGCGGTGTTCGGAGCCGCAGCGTCATTGCGGAAGAGTTGCGCGCGCGCTTCGACGAGTCCGTTGCCTCCGGGTACGTAATACGCGCCGGCGACGAAGTAATCGAGGTCGCCGTCGGAGTCGATGTCGAACCACGTGAACGCGCCGCCGGCGTTGCCGGCGATCGGCGCGGGCAGCGGCTCGCTGGCAGGCGCGAACGCGCCGGCGCTGTTCGCGTACACCAGCGATCGGCCGAAGATCTCGCCGTTCCCAAGCCACTCACCGCTGACGAGTAGGTCCTTGTCGCCATCGGAGTCGTAATCGGCCCACGTCACCGCGGTGAAATCGAGCCAGGGCTCCGTCGGGCTCTCGAACTCGTGGACGACGTCGAACGGCGTGTATCCGCCTTGAGCGTCGCCGAAGAGGATGCGCACGATCGTCTCGCCCGTCCCATTGGGCAGGTCGATGTTGCCGGCGTACACGATGTCGAGATCGCCGTCGTCGTCGACATCGCCCCAGTCCGCCATGCCGTAGCGAATGAACGCGAGCCCGCTGCTTGCGAGTTGCATCGTCCCCGCATCGTTGCGGTAGACGTTCATGAAGTTGTCGCCGTACGGGCTGACGTTCGCGAGCAGGAGATCGAGGTCGCCGTCACCTTCGAGGTCGGACCACGCGCTGACCGCGTTCGCTGCGGCCGGCAATGCGGTGCCTGTGTCGGTGAACGTCCACGCATCGCCCGTGCCCGGTCCGTCGTTGCGCCACAGCTGCGTGGGCTGGTAGTTGAATTGGTCCGGAACCGATGGAATCAGCAGGTCGAGATCGCCGTCGTTGTCGTTGTCGACCCACGTGATCGAGTGCAGATCGAGCGTCGAGAACCCGCTGTCTTCTAGATACTCGGGCAGCACGGTCGACGTGCGCACGAGGACGCCGGCGTCGTTGCGGAACAGCGCGATCGGCGTCGTGTAACCGCCGACGGCGACGTCGGGATCGCCGTCGTTGTCGTAGTCGCCCCACGCGAGATCGGCCGCGTTGAAGTAGAGACCGCTCGTATCCAGCGGAACGGGTGTGAGGTTCCACGTCGTCGCGCTCGCCGGACCATCATTGCGGTAGAGCGTCAGTCGATGTTCGACGGATTGGAAGTAGACGACGAAGTAACCGGCCACCAAGAGATCGAGATCACCGTCGCCATCGATGTCGGCGGGCGCCGCCGATGCGATCCAGAAGTCCGTCTCAGGGCTCGAATTCAGATCCGGGTCGGAGAGCGCGAACTCGGTGAAGCCAAGCTGCGCGTGCGCCGGCTGCACTCCGAGAAGGACGGTGGCGGCTGTGCAGGCGAGCAGCGTGCGCCAGGCCGATGCGCCCGTGCGCTGAATTCGTTCGTGTGACATGTCCAGAATCCTCTAGCGCCGTGAATGCGCGGATCTGCCCGCACCGTGCCTCGTCGCTCGAAGAGCGGTCGGAGTGGATCGGCAGAACCTGGCGCTGTCGGGATCCCAGCCGAGATCGACCCAGCCTCGGGTAGATCTACCCGACGGGCACGCGGCAACGATGCCTGGCGCGGTGCCGTGCGGACATCCGTCGAACTGCGAAGTGCGCACGGGATTAGTGCGCAGCCCGATCCACGATCGGGCGGATCCGCGAACGGGCTCCGTGCATGCCGGATTCGCCAGATCTCCTCCGCCGTCCGCACTACGTCGCCAGCCGCTGCCGTTACGTGCCCTGGATTGGCCTAGTACCGGCTAGTCGATGGTCGCTGAACCAAGTCGCGGCTCTTTGCCGTGTAATAGAGCCATGAGCCCAATCGTGTCGCGCCCGGTCGTGGCGGCCCTGCTCGTGGTCGGGATTGCGAGCCCCGTGATTGCCCTCGACGTCCACACCGTCGCCGCCGACGGCCTCAGCGACTTCACCACCATCCAGGCCGCCGTCGACGCGGCCGCGAGCGGCGACGTCGTGCTCGTGCGCCGCGGCAGCTACTCGGGCTTCACCGTCGACGGCAAGTCGCTGTGGATCGCGCGCGTCGGCGCTAACGACGTGGGCGTGGGCTCGGTGGTCGTCAACG